>JBBSLW010000001.1:0-46435 GCA_038233495.1 Chthoniobacterales bacterium
GCGAAGGCCTCGTTCCAGCGCCGTTCCCGAAAATAGACGACAGCGGTCCAGAAAGAGTCGCGCTGGGCGATCTGCTGCGGAGTCGCCTTCTCGGTCAGTGCGAGCAATTCGTAAACTTCGAGTCGCTGATGCGCTTCAACGCTGCGCAGAAAATCCAGCGGGCGCGCCACGATCGCCTTGCCGGCGGCGCTGAATGCGCGCGGGTCGAGCAGAATCTGCGAACCGTAGGTGCGGTTGGCAAGGGCGAGACGGCGCGCCACTTCGAGCGGTTCACCGGCCACCACGATCTCTTTGCCGCGGGCGTCGTCCCGCATTGTCGCGACCACCCTCCCGGAGCTGATCCCCATCCGCAGGTCGATCTTACCTAACGAATCCGGCTGACCCGCGGCCTGGCCGCGAAAAACTTCCCGGAACGCGAGCGCCGCCCGGGCCGCGTCCGTCGCATGCACGGCGCTCTCGTTAGGGAAACCAAAGAGGACACGGATCCCCTCCCCGTCGGCCGCGTGCAGGTAACCGCCTTCCTCGAGAAACCGTCCACTCGCGCATTCGATGAATTCGCGGGTCAACTTCGCGCAGTCAGCCGGCGAAAGTTCATCGATCAAGTCGGCTTCATTCGCGATCTCGCAAAAAACGAAACTGGCTTCGCGCGCCAGCGGCTGGGCGAGATTGAGCGTGCCGTTTTCCGTCAGGCGATCGAGACCGGATTGCGCCAGTCGACCGCCAAAGAGGCGCGCGGTCGCGCGGCGCTGCCGGCTTCCCTGGGTCGCAGTCATGGCGATGGCGAGGAGCGCGGCGGTCGCGACGGCGAGCACCGCGGGCAGCGGAGCGAAGCTGATCCCGGCCAGGCGCAGGACCCAAGCGGCGCCGAAGAGTTCCGCCAGGAGGAGGGCGAGCAGCCCGGCCCGGTGGACCGCGCCGGTGACCTGGAGGACGGTCCAGGCGGTGCCAAATCCGAGGAGAAGAACGAGCAGGAAGTTTACGAAGGAAACGGGCTCGTTAGGCGAAGCGCCCAGCATTTTCGCGAATGCGAGCGAGGGACGCGCGAGCAGCCCGTTCAACTGCAGGGCGAGGGCCAGCCCGCTCGCGACCGCCCCGATCCAGAGTGTGCCGAGAAGTTCCCGCTTCATTCCGCCGGGCGTTCGCCGCCCGGTCCGTAAGATTTCAGCACCAGTTCGCTCAAAAACTTATCTGGCGCCTCGACCGCTCCCGCATCCAGCACAAACTGTTGCCGGCCGGTATTTTTTTTGATCAGGCTGAGCCCGAACTGGAAGTCCTTGAAGAGGTGCGCGCAGAGATCCGGCATCTTCATCCGCTCCGTTTCGGCGCGCGTGGTCAATCGCTCGAGCGCGGAATCGTCAAACTTCAGCTCGACTCCATGTTCGTGGGAGAAGCGATCGGCAAACATCCGCGCCTCGTTGCGCAGCGTTTCCTTTTCGTTCTGCTCGCTTTCCGCCATCAGGCGTTCCAGCACCTTCTTCGGTTCGCGGACCAGTTCTTCGGTCACGCGCAATTGCGAAAGGCCGGAGCCCGCGAGGTAGTATTTGTAATCGCGGAAAAGTTTTTCCCAGACGGTGAGGAGCCCGCGCGCGCCGGTCTTTTCAAGCGCGGCCGCGGTTGCGATGAGGAGGAGCGCTTCGTCCTCGAAACTGACCTCGATCCCGTAGGCGCGGAAGGCGCGCTCGTACTGGCGCAGGATGCTGCCCTCGGAGAATTTCATGATTTTGTAGAGATCATCCGCGGTCAGCTCCTCGCAGACGACGCGCACCGGCAGGCGGCCGATGAACTCCGGCTCGAAACCGTACTCGACGAAATCCTGCGTCCCGACGTGCTGGAAGACTTCGTTATCGAGGACCTTCACCGGCTCGGCTTTGAACCCGATCTGGCCCTGGGCGAGCCGCTTCGAGACCTGCGTCTTCAGCCGCTCGAAAGCGCCGCTCACGACGAACAAGATGTGGCGGGTGCTGATCGTTTCGCGTTTCGCTTTCCCGCGTTTCTGGAATTCAAACGCCGCCTGGAGCTGCCCCTGCAGATCGTTCGCGCTCCGCAGCGGCACCTCGGTTTCCTCCATTAACTTGAGGAGCGTGGTCTGCACGCCGCGACCGCTGACATCGCGGCCGGTCATGTTGGAAGAGCCCGCCAGCTTGTCGACTTCGTCGATGTAAATGATCCCGAACTGCGCGAGGCCGACGTCGCCATCGGCTTTCTGGACCAACTCCCTAACGAGATCCTCGACGTCGCCACCGACGTAGCCGGTCTCGCTGAACTTGGTCGCGTCGGCCTTGACGAAGGGCACCTTGATCAGCTCCGCGATGTGTTTGATCAGGTAGGTTTTTCCGACCCCGGTCGGGCCGACGAGGATGACGTTCTGTTTCGCGTACTCGGTTTCCTCGGCCCGGACCGCGTCTTCACTCTCGAGCTGGCGGATGTAATTAACGTGGTTGTAGTGATCGCAGACCGCGATCGAGAGGACCTTCTTCGCTTCGTCCTGCTTGATCACGAAGCGGTCGAGATGCGCCTTGATATCGCGCGGCAGAAAATCGAAAACGAACTCGCCGCCGCTCGGCCGCGGCGGTTTCTCGTCATCGCCAGCCTCGGCCCGCTCCGGCTGGGCAAAGGAAGCAAAGGAGACTTTCTCGCCGAAGTTCGATTTCATGAATTCGGAGAGCTTGGATTGCAATTCTTCAGGCGTAGGAAATGGCGGATTTTGATTCATCAGGAAAAAGGCGCGGCGCGAAGAGCGAGCGCTGAAAAGAACTTAACATCCTCGTTCGGCATGTAAAATTTCGGGGGCCGCGCGCTGCTTGCGCCAGTTGCATTTCGGGCGCAACTGTGCTCAGTGGAATGCCGCTTCGGCAGGCCGGTCGCGCTCGGGGCGCATCCGCCGCTGCGCCAACCCATTTTACCATGCTTACCATCCTTCTCGCTCAAGCCCAGACCGCCGCACCCGCGGGGGCCGGTCCTAATCCGCTGGCCTCGTTCATCCCCATTATCCTTATTTTTATCATCATGTATTTCGTGCTTTTCCGGCCGCAAATGCGCCGCCAGAAGGAACAGCAGAAGCTCGTCGCTGCTCTCAAGACCGGCGACCGCGTGGTGACCGCTTCCGGGATTCACGGGATGATCACGAATGTGAAAGACACGACCGTGACGGTAAAAGTGGCCGACAACGTGAAGCTCGAAATGGAAAAGTCGGCGGTGACCAACGTCGTCAAAGCAAACTGACATGACGCCTGCTCTTACTTTTATTGTCGGACTCGTTCTCCTCGTCCTTTTCGGCTGGTATTTCGCGACCGATCGCGGAATCCGGAAACATTTTCTCGCCGCGATCCTGGTCGTCCTGCTCGTCGCCTTCAGTCTTTGGAGCATCCTGCCGCTGCAGCAAAAGATCCGGCTTGGACTCGATATCAAGGGCGGCACTTCCTTCCTCATCCGTTTAAAGAGCGATCAGAAGGACCTGAGCAAAGGCATGCTCGACCAAGCCGTCGAAGTGATCCGGAAACGCGTCGATTTCTTTGGGAGCGGCGAGCCGATTATCAGCCCGGTCGGAACGGATCGCATTTTGGTCCAGATCCCGGGACTCGACGCCGCGAAAATCCAGGAAGCGCGCGACCAGCTTTCCCGCGTAGCGAAGCTTGAATTCCGACTCGTGTATCCGGATAACGGCGAGCGCCTGCGCGCGATCGATGCCGGGGCGGAAGTGATCCCACCGGAATACCGGATTGAAACCTACAAAATCCAAGCGCGCAACGAAGGCGAAAAGCCGGGGGAAGAGCGCTTGCTGGTGAAGAAAAAGGCCGATCTGGGCGGCGACCGGGTGACTGAATCCAACGCCTATTACGGAAACGACGGCTGGACGGTGCAGCTTAAATTCGACAGCGAAGGCGCGAAGACATTTGGCCAGATCACCGAGGCCAACGTCGGCCATCGTTTCGCGATCGTGCTCGACGGATTGATTCAATCAGCGCCCAGCATTCGCACAGCGATCTACGGCGGCGACGCCATTATTACCGGCAGTTTCCAGGAGCAGGAAGCGCGCGGTCTCGCCAGCGTCCTTGAAAATCCTCTCCAGGTCCCGGTGAGCATCGAAGAAGAACGCAGCGTCTCGCCGACGCTCGGTCTCGACTCGATCCGCGCCAGCATTCGCGCCGGGTTGATCGGCTTGGCGATCACGCTGCTCTTCGTCGCGATCTATTACCGGTTTGCCGGCCTGGTCGTGAATCTCGCGCTCATCGTCAACCTCGTTTTGCTCCTCGGTGAATTTCAACTCATCCCGGGCGGCGTCGTCCTCACATTGCCCGGTATCGCCGGTATCATCCTCACCATCGGCATGGCGGTGGACGCGAGCGTTCTCATTTACGAACGGCTCCGGGAAGAATTGGCGAGCGGCAAGACGCTGCGCACCGCCCTTCCCGCGGCCTACGACAAGGCGTTCAGCTCCATCTTCGACGCGAACGTAACGACTCTCATCACCGCTACGATTCTCTTCTTTTATGCCAGCGGACCGGTCAAGGGATTCGCCATTGTGCTTATGCTCGGCATCCTGGCCTCCCTCTTCACGGCCTTGATCGTCGGGCGGAACGCCCTCGGATGGCTGGTGGAAAGCGGCCGCCTCACCCGGCTCACGATGATGCATCTCATCACCCCCAAAAATTGGAACTTCCTCAGCAAAGGATGGATCGCCGGCCTTTGCTCGCTCGCTCTGATCCTGGCAGGCGCGGCCGCGTTTTACGCGCGTGGTGAGAAAAATTTCGGCGTGGACTTCCGGGGCGGCGATCTCGCGACGTTGAGCGCGCCGCACAAGGTGGACCTCGCCAAAGTGCGCGGGGCGCTCAAGCCGATCGGGTTGGCCGACGCGGCGATTCAGCAGTCGCAACAAGGCGACCGGAGCTACATCACCATCCGCAGTCCTCTCAACACGAGCGACAACGTCGAGCGACAGATCCTGCAGACATTCCCGCAGGAAGGCTTCAAGATCGAGGGCTCGGAACGGGTCGGCGCGCTGGTCGGCGGCGAATTGGCGCGCAGCTCGCTGATCGCGCTGGGGCTCGGAATCCTGGGCATTCTCGTTTACGTCACGCTTCGCTTCGAATTTTCCTTCGCGATTGGCGCGATCGTTGCCCTCCTCCACGATGTGTTGATCACGGTTGGTATGTTCACGATTCTAGGGCGAGAATTGACCCTCACGATGGTCGGGGCCGTCCTGACGATCGCCGGTTATTCGATTAACGATACGATCGTGGTCTATGATCGAATCCGCGAGGGCCTGGCGAGCAGTCGCAAAGGTTCGATCGAGCAAATCATGAATGAAAGCGTCAACCAGACGCTGAGCCGGACGATCCTGACCAGTTCGACGACGCTTATTCCGATTTTGTGCCTCTTCTTTTTCGGCGGAGCGGTCCTCAAGGATTTTGCGCTCGCCATTATCATCGGCGTGGTTGTTGGAACCTACTCGTCGGTCTTCATCGCGGCTCCGATCGTGCTCTGGTGGACCCGGGCGCGCGGCGGCAGCGCGAGCAGTCTGCGCCGGGAAGTGACGCAGAAAACGACGGTCGCGAGCCCCACGTCGGCCTCCCAAACCCGCAGTTGACGCTGGGGGGAGCGAGCCTTAGGATCGTTCGCCCAGTCAGCTGGGGAAAATTTCAAATTTAAAAGGACCAGGAGAAAATAAACGCATGCCAGAAGTGATCGTTCGTAAAGGTGAGCCGGTGGACCGGGCCCTGAAACGGCTTAAGAACAAGCTGGACGCGGAAGGAATTTTGGAAGAAGTGCGCCGCTTGCGAGCCTTTGAGACGCCTTCGCAAAAGACCCGGCGGAAGGCGAAAGCCAACGCCAAACGCGGACGCGCCAAGTTTCGTTTTAATCCTTCGTAGGATTCCCGGCCGGTCTGCGGTCAAGCGATAAAGCGTTGCAGCAGAAACCTCTGCGACGACGCTTCTCGCTTTTTTGTTGCCCGCTGCTCCTTACTCGCACTCGCAGACGACGCGGAAGCCGAGATCGTTGCAGGTGTAATTCGGAACGTTTGAGCCCCGGGTAGTCGCCCGAAGGCTGTTGAAACGCGATTTCCAGCTTCCGCCCCGGTAAACTCGCTTGACCCCGCTGGCCGGCCCACGCGGATTTACCTTCGGGGTTCCGCGATAATTTTCGATAAAATCGAGGCACCACTCCCAGACGTTCCCGGCCATGTCTTCGATCCCGAAGGGGCTCGCACCCAGCGGGAAAGCTCCGACCGGCGAGCTTTCCGCGTAGCCGTCGTCGATGGTCGAATCGCTCCAGGCGAACGCGGTGTTTTTATCGGCAAAATTCGCCAGGTCCCCGCGCCCTTCCTTGTCGCCCCAGGGATATTTGCGCTGGTCCTCGCCGCGCGCGGCGTATTCCCACTCTGCCTCGGTCGGCAGCCGATAGCGCCGCCGTTCCCGCCCGCTCAGCCATTGGCAGAACTTGATCGCTTCCGCGCTGCTCACGTAGACGACCGGATGCCGGTCGCCCGCGCCCGGGGTGCGTTTGCGCGCGTGGCTCGGGTCAAACATCTCATACTGCGCGTTGGTGATCGGATGGCGGGAGAGATAATAACAGCCAAGCGTGATCTGCGTGATCGGCTTTTCGTTAGGCGGGGCATCGTTCGCCTCGCTCCCCATTTTGAAGATGCCGGAGGGCACGAGCATCATCTCGGCCCCGATGTTGCTGGTGAAATTCTGGAAGCGCGCCTTGTCCGCCGCCGGGTCGATCGTCGGGACCGGAGCAACTGCGCCATTCCGGACCGGGACGGCGACTTTCGGGGCTGCGACCACCACCGGTTGCGGGGGCGCCGCCTGCTCTTCGATTTCTTCCAGGTAAAGGTCGACCATATCTTCGGCGTCGCCCGGCTCGATCCCGAGGTTTTCCGCCATGTTCACGAAGGCGTCGCGCTGGTCGTCGGTCATGTCGTCGCTGTCCAGACCGCTCAGGCGCAACATGCGCATGAAATCTTCGCCGGGATCGAGCGCGCCTTTTTTGTCCGAAGCGTCGTTCTCTTTCGCGGGCGTGACTCGGACTCCGCCGCAGGCGCTCAGCTCGGCCTCGATTCGTTCACGCATCCGCTCGTCGCTCAGGCCGTGTTGCCGGCCGAACTCAAGCAAGGTTTCTTCTTCCTGCGGCGAAAGCGTTTTGTCGTTGAGCGCGAAGGTGACGTACTTGTTGAATTCTGCGATCGCGCGTTCTTCCGCCTGCGCGGCCAGCTCGTCGTCCAGTTTTTGGCGACGTTCCGGGTCGAGCAGCTCGACCCGGGCCTCGGTCAGGAAGCGCGAAGATTCTTCCAGCCCGGAGCGGAGGAGCTGGGCGAGCGGGTTGCTCGGCTGATTCTTGAGCGGCAGTTTTTTCTGCCACCAGGTGAGGAGATCGCGAAAACGCTCCTCGATTAGTTCGTTAGTCGGCTTGGTCTGTGGGTCGAGACAAAGCCGCTCGTAAAGATCGGGCGAGTTGTATCGACTCCAGCCATCCCACTTGCGCGGGTCATCGGGCAAAGGGACCGGGAAACTGACCGCCGGTTTGAGCATCTCAGACGACGCACAGTTGTCCCAGGGCCGTCGTCGCCCGATCCAGCTCCGCCGGAGTCAGGCCGGTCTTTCGTTCGATCGAGACTGAGGCGCTGTTGCCGCAGGCTTCGACCGCCACTTCCAACACTTGGTTGGCGTTATATTCGTAGGTCAGCTCCACCGGCGATCCTTTGGGAAGGAACGGCGGCAGCTCAACATCGCAAATTCCCAGCGGCGTGCATTCCGCGGGCAGCGTGCTTTCGCCTTCCACGATCCGGACAATTGCGCGCTGCATGTTGGCCGTCGCGGTGCCGAAGGAATTTTTCGCGACCGCCGGCATGGCGGTCATCTTCTTGATCATCGGGAAGACGTATTCCTCGAGGTGCGCTTCGTCCCAGAGAACGACGCCGAGGGTGTGCGAGGTGATGTTGCGCACTTGGATGAGGCCGCCTTCGCGGGAGGAAAATTGCTGGCGGGTCTCGGCCGGGAGCATTTTCTCGCCGGTCGTTTCTTCCTCGCCGAGGAGCGAGAGAACCGCCTGGATGGCAGCGCCGACCGCGACCGCTTCGTCCGGGTTAACGTCCTCGGCCAACGGAACGGAGGTAAGTTCGCCGATCATGGCGCGCACCATCGGCATCCGGGTCATGCCGCCGACGAGCAGAATCTTGTCCACTTTCGACCATTCCATCTTGGCTTCGCGCATCACGATTTCGCAGATCGCCTTGCACTTCTCCACGAGGTGCTTGGTCATCTTCTCGAAGTCATCGCGAGTCAGCTCGATCTTGACGCTTTTGCCGTTGTGGCTGTGCACGATCGTGGTCCGATCGCGGCTCGAAAGCTGGATTTTCGCGGCCAACGCCCGGCTCTGCAGGTCCTGGTAACTTTGCAGGTCGAGCAGAGGATTCTCGCCATGGGCGCGATCGAATTCCTCCGCCACGTGATTGACCAGGATGTCGTCCCAGTCCTTGCCGCCGAGGCGATGGTCGCCGTTCGTCGCCACCATCTCGAGGCGATGGCCTTCAATCCCCATGAGTGTGACGTCAAAGGTGCCGCCGCCAAGATCGAAGACGAAAACGGTCTGGTCGTCGTCCAGCTTGTCAAGGCCGTAGGCGAGCGCGGCTGCGGTTGGTTCGTTGATAATCTGGAGCACGTTCAGGCCCGCGAGACGTCCCGCTGTGATTGTCGCGGTCCGCTCGGGATCGTTGAAGTAAGCCGGCACCGTGATCACCGCATCGGTCACCGGCACCTTGAGATATTTCTCCGCGTCCGACTTGAGTTTCTTCAAGATGAGGGCGGAGAGTTCCTCGGCCGAGTATTTCGTGCTGTTGAACTCGCGGTTGAATTGTTCCTTCGACTTGCCGATTTCGCGCTTCACGAAGTCGACGATTTTCTCCGGCTCGGCCACAGTGTTGTTCTTCGCGATCGTGCCGACAATCGCGTTGTTGCCATCGAAGAGAATCACTGAAGGGGTGATCCGCTCGCTCTCCGCGTTTGGGATGATTTGTGGTTTTCCGTAGGCGTCGATGTGGGCGACGGCGGAAAATGTGGTGCCGAGATCGATTCCGACTGCTTTGCGATTGCTCATGTGAGTAAGAGGTTTCCTTTTATTCCCTGTCTCTGGACTGCGTCCCTCTAAATGCAGTTTCCATGCCTCCGCCGGCTTAAATTCGAGGGAATCTTTTTCCCCTCCCTCGCCGGGGCGGGATTCGCCCTAACGACAGCCTCTAGCCGAAGCGCTTCGCGATCACTTCCTCCGGGCGCAGGACGCGGCCGTGCCAGGTGAATCCGCACTTCAGGCGTTTCACGATCTTGCCGTCGTCTTCCGCACAATCGGTCGGCTCCACGCTGATCACGCGATGGAGAGTGCGATCGATGGTTTCCTTCGCTTCCAGTTCGCTGACCTCGAACCGGTGCAGGATCTCGAGCAGGAAATGAACGGCGTTATCGAGATTGGCGCGGGACTGGCTGTCGGCCGCCTTGCCTCTCTTCGTCTCCGCCGTTTCGAGCTGGCGGGCGATCGCGCTCAGGTCGTCGAACAGAACAAGCAGGTCGCGGATGAACGGTTTTTGGAGGGATTCGCGCACAAAATTATCGCGATAGCTGAGCAACTCCTCGTGCAGCGTATCGAAGAGCTTTTGATTCACGCTCTCGCTCTCCCGCATCGCGTTGAGTTGCTCCTCGATTTTTTGGAAATGGAGCTGCTCGAATTTCCCGAGGAACGATTCCTCGAGCGCCTCGATTCGCTGGCCGAGCGAATGGACCGCGCTGATCAGGATCGAAATGCCGGCCGCATCCGCCAGGCCGGCCTTGAGCGCGGCCGGGGAAGCCGCCTGGGCACTCAGCTCCTGCATTACGGCGGCGAAATCGGATTCGATGGCGGTCAGTTCGCTCATTGCTTCAAATTAACGCCGGCCAAAAAACCGCACGATCGCGTCGACCAGCCCGGGAACGTCGTGCCGGGTCGCTTCCACCGCGATCGTTAGGCCGCGATCCCGTGCAGTCTGCGCGGTGATCGGCCCGATGCTGGCGACCTGCATCCCCTCCGGCCACGACAGGCCGAGCGCGAGGAAACTTTCTACTGTCGATGAACTGGTAAAAGTGATCATATCTGCGCCTTCGGCCGCCAGTCGTGTCCTCGCCTCTGTCCGGTCGCTTGTTTCCGCGACCGTCCGGTAGGCAAGGGCAACATCGACAATGGCTCCCAAGGCTCCGAGCTCCTTCGGTAGCAGGTCCCGCGCCTCTTCCGCCCGCGCGATCAAAATCCGCAGATTTTCGATGTCTCCCTCTTTCTTGAATTCCTTCACCACCGCCTCGGCTACGAACACCTCCGGCTGCAGGTCGACCTTAAGATGAAACTCCCGCACCCGCTGCGCGGTCGCCGGTCCGATCGCCGCGATTCGCGCCCCGCCGATATCACGCGCGTCGCCATAGAGTTTGTAGAACATCTCGAAAAACGCGGTCACGCCATTCGGACTGGTGAAGACGATCCAGTCATAGCCATGGGCGTCCTGCACCAGCTCGGCAAAAGCGCGCAGATCGCTCGGCGGCTCGATCCGGATGGTCGGCAACTCGATCACCTCAGCCCCGAAGTCGCGCAGCCGTTCGCTCAAGGCGCCGGCCTGTTTTCGCGTCCGCGTGACCACGATCCGTTTCCCGGCCAGCGGACGCTTCTTCTGCCAGTCGAGTTCCTTGCCTAACGATACCACCTCGCCGAAGATCGCGACCGCCGGAGGCGCGAAATTCTGCTCCGCCACCTGCTGCGCGATCGTCGCCAGGGTGTCCCGCACCACCTCCTGGCGCCCGGTCGTTCCCCAGCGCACGAGCGCGACCGGCAGATCCGCGCGCACCCCGCGCGCCATCATTTCCCCGGCGATCGTCTCGATCCGCTCCACGCCCATCAGCATGACCTGCGTCCCGCCGAGCTTGGCCAGGGCATCGAAATCGATCGAGCTCTCCGTTTTCTCGGGATCCTCGTGCCCGGTGAAAAATGTGACGTGCGACGTCATCCCGCGATGCGTCACCGGAATCCCGGCATACGCGGGCGCGGCGATCGCCGAGGTGACGCCCGGCACGACTTCGAAGCCGAGCGCAGCGGCGACCAGCGCCTGCGCTTCCTCGCCGCCACGGCCGAAGAGGAAGGGATCGCCGCCTTTTAGCCTAACGACCTGCTTGCCCTCGCCTGTTTTCTCGACCAGGAGCGCGTTGATCTCATCCTGCTTGAGGGTGTGCGCGCCGGCTTTTTTCCCGGCATAAATGATCTCGGCCGATTCCGGCGCCCACTGCAGCATTTCGGGATTGCAGAGATAATCGTAAACCACCACCTCGGCCCGCTCGATCAGTTGCTTCGCGCGCAAGGTGACGAGCCCGAGATCGCCCGGACCCGCCCCGACCAGGTAGCAACGTCCGATTTTTTTCTTATCCGCCATAAAGTTGTTCCATCAGTTTGGTTGCGATCGCTTCGGGATCGTCCGGCGAACCCGCCGCCCTTCCCGTTCGCGGCGCCTCCGTCTCCGCCTCGAAAACCTGCGCCTGTATCCGCAGCGCGCCCTCCACGAGCCGGGCCTGAACGCCGACCGGCGAATCGCAATCGCCATCCAAGAGTCGCAGAAATTCGCGCTCCGCGCGCAGGCAAAGATGCGTCGCGCGATCGTCCACCGCGTCGATTAATTCCCGCACCCGCTCGTCGTCCCGCCGCACCTGCAGCGCGATCACGCCCTGGCCGCCGGCCGGGAGAAAATCCTCCGCGGCCAGAACCTCGCCTTCGACTTCAAGCCCGAGGCGTTCCACGCCGGCCCGTGCCAAAATGATTCCGCTCCAGTCTCCATTCTCGCGCAGCTTGCGCAGCCGGGTCGGCACGTTGCCACGCAGCTCGGCGACCTTCAGGTCGGGCCTTTTCCAAAGCAGCTGTCGCTCTCGCCGGATGCTGCCGGTGCCGATCACCCCTCCGCTCGGGATTGTCGTTAGGCCACCGTCGCTTCTGGTGATGAGCAGATCTTCCGTGCCGGCGCGCGGGAGAGTCGCGCGCAACTCCAGCTCCTCCTGGCGTTCGCTCGGGAGATCTTTCGCGCTATGCACCGCGACGTCGATTCGCCTAACGAGAAGTTCTTTTTCGATCTCCCGGGTGAACATTCCCTTCCGGCCCGCCTTCCGATCCACGATCGGCGCTTCCGCCCGGGTCCCTTCGTCGCCGCTCGTCCGGATGATTTCGATCATCACCTCGATCTCCGGCCAGGCCGCCCGCAGCGCCTGCTCGACCAGCCGCGCCTGCGCCCGCGCGAGATCGCTCCCGCGCGATCCGAGAATGATCCTCTTCGGCGTGCCCACTCAGCTTTCCGAGGTGCGGAGCGAAGGTTCGCCGATCGTTCGTTCCCGCGCCGCGACGAACCAGCCGCTGAAATCGCCGACATGCCCCGCGATGATTTCCTCGCCGGCCGCGATCTGCTCGCGGCGCTGGGCGAGCGATTGCTGCGCGATCGATTGCAGGGAATCGATGTCGTAAAGAAAGACGCCTTCCATCTCGTTCACGTCCGGCGCGACGTCGCGCGGGACGGCGATGTCGATGATAAAAAGCGGGCGATCGAGCCGGTCGCGCAGGAGCGGCGCGAGATTGCTCTGGGTCACGATCGGGCTCGTCGCCGCGGTCGAGGAAATCAAGATATCGACTTCGCGGCAGTGCGTTTCCCATTCCTCCATCGGCACGGCCGAGCCCGAGATCAGATTGGCGAGAGCCTGGGCGCGTTCGACCGATCGGTTCGCCACCCGGATGTCGCGCACCCCGCGTTTCACGAGCGCGCGCGCCGTGCGTTCGCTTGCTTCGCCCGCGCCGAGGAGCAGCACTTTGCGTTTCTCGAAATGGCCGAAAATTTTCGCTGCCAGATCGACCGCAACCGAGCCGACCGAGACCGCCCCGCGCGTGATATCGGTCCGGGTGCGAACCTGCTTCGCAACCCGGAAGGCGCGCTGGAAGAGCCGGTGCAGGAAAGGGCCGGCCGCGCCGCTTTCGCGCGCGGCGGCGTAGGCTTTCTTGGCTTGCCCAAGGATTTCGGTTTCGCCGATCACCATGGAATCGAGCCCGGAGGCGACGCGGAAAAGATGCTGCACGCAATGGAGCGCCTCGTGCCGGTAAAACGCGTCCACTTCTTCGCCCAACGGAGTCGTGTTCGCCGCGAGCAGGCAGTGCGCAATCCGCTCAGTCGGGATCGGGTGCTCGGCCGCGGCATAGACCTCGACGCGATTACAAGTCGTGAGCAGGAGCACTTCCGTGCAGCCGAGTTCTTCGCGCAGCCTGCGATCGACCGCAGCGTGCCCGGCGAAACGCTCGCGCAGCTCGACGTCCGCGGTGTGATGGCTGAGGCCGACGCAGAAAAGATTCATCAGAGGGAGCGGGTCTGGGACAAAAAAGTAATGCCCCAGAGGAGCGAGAGCGCGGCGGTGAAAGCGACCACGCAAAGCGCGGCAATGGCGCGCGGCGCGGTCGTGCCGAGATGGCGCGCGAAGAGAATGGCGGCGTAGAAAAGCCACACGCCTAACGACCACGCGATCTTGACGTAGGGCAGCGGTTGGCCAGTGAAGAAGCCGGCCGCAATCCCGACCGTGAGCAACGCGAACCCGAGCCAGAGCAGCCGGGTGATGGCCGCAAAAAGATCGGTCAACGGGGGGAAATGATAAAACATCGAGTTGAGCCGGCGCCGTTTCAGCTGGCGCTCCTGGACCAGATACATCAGCCCGGCGACGCAGGCGAGGGCGAAGGCGCCGTAGGCGATGAGCGAAACTGAGGCGTGCAACTCCAGCCAAGGCGAAGGGTCGAGCTGCCGCGGGTGCCGTTGATCGATCAACGCAAGGAGCGCGAAGGTTTGCAAACCAAAGACGAGCGGCGCGGTAAAAGCGCCCATCAGCGAGAGTCGGTAAGCCGGGCCGACGAGCAGATAGATGAGCGAGACCGACCAGGCGAGGAAGATAAAAACTTCGAAGAGACTGGTCAGCGGACAGCGCCCGAGCGCCTGCCCGCGCACGGTCAGGAATGCGGTCTGCAAGACGAACCCAAGCGCGATTGCGAAGAAGTTAAAACCGGCCGGCTGATAGTTTCCCCCGCGGATCGCGACCACGGTGCGGACCATGGCCAGGAAAAAGAAAAGAGTTGAGACGAGCAGGAGCTCACGGTCCATCGCGGGAGAAAGTAAGAGGCAGGGCCGGGATTGGCAATGACTGGCCGGCGGGGTCTCCCCGAGGGGCGCGCATCCTGCTACCTGTTCGCCGCATGAACACCTCGCTGCGCATGGCCGCTCGCAAGCCAGCATTCCAAGAGGAGATCAACGGACTGGAGCGCGCTCTCGATGGGGCTTATTCCCGCCTCCGCGTGCGGGCGCGGGCGGTCTGGAAAACTCATCAGGCTGGAAGGAAAGAGCCGTCCGACGCCTGTGTCAGCGTGCGCGTCACGACTGGGCGGCCCTCCGCAGCTCCGATGCGCAGAGCGACTCGCCATCCACTTCCGGCCTGGGCCTCGGCCTGACCTCCGAGGTTCTTCGCAAGACGGTCCAAGCATTTTGGCCCGTCGCGCGCGTTGACGATTCGCGCCGACCCGCTAGCCTCCCGCCATGATTGCTGACTCGATCGATCGTCTCCGCGCGGGCATCCGCGACGTGCCTAATTTTCCCAAGCACGGGATCGTCTTTAAGGACATCACCCCGATCCTGGTCGACGCCGAGCTTTTCCGCGCGTCGATCGATGTTTTCCTCGACCGCTGCCGCAACCTGCCGATCGACAAGGTGGTCGGGATCGATGCGCGCGGGTTCCTTTTCGGCTCGGCTGTCGCTTATGCGCTCGGCGTCGGTTTTGTCCCAATTCGCAAAAAAGGCAAACTGCCTTTCAAGACCGCGAGTGCTGCCTATTCGCTCGAATACGGCGACGCGGAAATGGAGATGCACGTCGACAGCATCGAGCCGGGCGAAAAGATCGTCCTGATCGATGACCTGCTCGCGACCGGAGGCACCTCGGCCGCGGCGGCGGCGTTGATCAAGAAAATCGGCGGCGAATTGCTCGAGGCGCAGTTCCTGATCGAACTGGAGTTTTTGCACGGGCGCGAAAAACTCGCGCCCACCCCGGTCGTCGGGTTCCTGAAATTTTAGACAGGATTAACAGGATTTTTCAGGATTGAGAGACGGTGTTCGTTTTCTTCCAACAATCCGGTAAATCCTGTCCAATCATCTGCTCAACTGCAGGCACAGCCGTGCCCGCAGCCTTCGCTCCGATCGTCCACCAACACGCCGACGCGAATCTCCTGCAGCGCGAGCTGGTCGTGGATCGCGTTGAGCAGATCGAGCGCGCGCCCTTCCGGCATTTCCGCGCAGTGCAGTTCGATCCGCGCGTTTTTCCCGGCCAACTCCGGATGCGCCTCGGCCAATTCCCCGTCGAGAAGAAACGAAACGTAGGCGTTAAATTTTTCCTGAAGCTGGAAAAGCTGCCGCTCGGAATCGTCCCACGACCGCGGCTCGAACATGACGAGGAGCACTTCGTCGGTCTTTGAGTCGTGCGCGAAAAAATCGATCACGCCCGCCTGCTGTAATCCGCTTGGGGAAACATCGGCCCCTTCCACGGCCTCGAGCGCATCCGGGTCGGTCTCGGGTTGGTTGGACATCGCGGCGCGATCCTACAGAGATTTTTCTGGTTTCGCAATCCGCCGCGGCCTTAAGCTGCGCCATGCGAAAGCTTCTCTTCGCATTCCTCGCCCTCGCAATCGTTAGGGCCGGACCAGCTTTGGCCCAGTTCTCGCCGGCTTTCGTTCAGAACGCCAGCTACTGGAACGACGGGAAAGCCGAGTTCGATATCTACGACGCCCAGATCATGCGCTACGGCCAGCCCCGCCAGACCGAGGCGCTCCACATTCTCGTGCGCGAGCCCTTTGATCTCCGGCAACTGGTCAAGGCGGATGACTGGCAGCGCAAAGACGTCATCCCGGTCCTGAAGATGAACCAGATCCTGCACATCCCGACCGGGCTCTACGTTTATCAGCAGATGCATTCCAACTTCTGGCGGGCGGACAACGCGCGTCTCGCGAAATTTTCCCTGACGAGCAACGACAGTTGCGGCAACACCTTCAAGGAAGCGCGCCGCGGCGCGGAGATTTTCACCTACCTCTGGCACACCTACTGGGATGGAATGGCCGACGGTCGCGAGAAGGTGACGCTCCCGCCTAACGGATTCTTCTACGACGAACTGCCGCTTCGGGTGAGGACGATCGACTTCTCGAAGCCGGCCGGCGATTTCCAGATTCAGCTCGCGCCCACCATTATCAATTCGAAGAAGGACAACCTCGTCTGGAAACCGGCCGAAGTGCATTACGAATCGACCGACCGCGCGATTTACGTCACGGTGAAATCCAACGCGGGGATCGATCGCTTCATGCTCGACCGCGATTTTCCCTACCTGCTCCGGAAATGGGAGGCCGCGGATGGCAGCCGCTATCAATTGAAGCGCAGCCTCAAGGTCGACTACTGGAACTATCACGGCCTCGACGATCGCAAACGCGCGCTCCTCAATCCGAAGCTCCAGCATCCGGACTAACGAGCTGAAGTTCAGTTTGAAGCGGCGCGGTCGAATCGTAGGTTCCGCGGTGGCGAAGAAAAAACTCAAACTCCTCGGTCGCAGTGAAACCCGCGTCCCGTCCTCCCCTTCCTCCGGCATTCTCGAGACGTTTAAGAACCCGACCGCGCGGCCCTATTGGATCCGGTTCGAGTCGGCCGATTTCACCTCGCTCTGTCCGATCACCGGACAGGCCGATTTCGCGCAGATCACGATCGATTACCAGCCGGCCGTGCGCTGCCTCGAGACGAAATCGGTCAAATTCTACCTCGCCTCTTTTCGCAACGAACGCGCCTTCAACGAAGAAGTCGCCAACCACATCCTGGATGATCTCGTTAATGTGGCGGCGCCACAAAAAATGATCGTGACCGCCGAGTTCGCTTCCCGCGGCGGGATCAGCCTCACGATCACCGCCTCTCATCCGGATGATCCGTCCGCGGCGGCGCGATGAAGCGGGCGGTCGTTCTCCTCAGCGGCGGACTCGATTCCGCCACCACGCTCGCGCTTTGCCGGGCCGACGGCTACGACGCCTACGCGCTTTCTTTTCGTTACGGCCAGCGGCACGAGCGGGAAATCGAAGCGGCCAGACGGGTCGCGGATTCGTTAGGGGCGAGGGAACACCGAATCGCGCAGATCGATCTGCGGGTTTTCGCCGGCTCCGCCCTGACCGCGGAAATCGCGGTGCCGAAGGCGCGCTCCGAGTCGGAGATGGAGAGCGTCATTCCGATCACCTACGTGCCGGCGCGGAACACGATTTTTCTCTCCTACGCCCTGGCCTGGGCGGAGGTGCTGGAGACGACCGATATTTTCCTGGGCGTGAACGCAGTCGATTACAGCGGCTACCCCGATTGCCGGCCGGCGTTCATCCGCAAGTTTGAAGAGCTGGCCAATCTCGCGACCCGGGCCGGAGTCGAGGGGACGGCGCGATTTCAGATTCATGCCCCGCTCATCGCGCTGAGCAAGGCCGAGATCATCCGGCGGGGCATTTCGTTAGGCATGGATTACGGCCAGACGCACAGTTGCTACGACCCGACACCAGACAGCCGGGCCTGCGGGACCTGCGATTCCTGCCAGCTGCGCTTGAAAGGTTTTCGCGAGGCTGGCCTGACCGATCCGATCCCCTACGCCTCATGAAACGCCGCGGGAAGTACGGCCTCTTCCTCCTCACGACCGAGGAACAGCGCGCGATTGCCTTTGTGGTGCTGGCCGTCGCGCTCGGGCTGCTGACGAAACATTATCGTCACGAGCACGCCCCCAGGCCCGCGCCTCTGCCGGAGCCGACCGCCTTCAGCACCCCGGCTTCTTCCACACCGGCCAGGCGCCACCGCGCTTCCCCCGCGCCGGCCAGACCCTCCCGGGCCACCCCTTCACCCTCTCGTTAGGCGACGACACCCCGCGCTTTTGCCTGTCATCCTGAGCCGGCGTAGCGCGGCGAAGGATCTCGCACCTGCAATTGGCGGCTTTTCGCAGCAGGGAGCGTCCTCTCCTCGATTGTGAGATCCTTCGCCGTCTTCGCGGCTCAGGATGACAACGTCGTAGACCAGCGCTCGCGCCCCTCGTCCCTTACGAACCTAACGAGCGGACATTCCTCACGGATTCTCGCCGAGTCCGGGAACCCTGGCGTAGCCGACAAACTCCGGATGTTTCCCTGAGGTGTTCGCGTTTTTCGAGCGGGCCGTCTTGAAATCAAACACGCTCACTCCGTGCTGCTTTTCGCCTTCGTAGGTGCGCCCGTCACTCGCACCGACCATGATCGGTTTCCCGGAACCTTTTTGTTTCCCGAGATAAATCATGGTGTGCGTGACCGGCGGATCGCGCTCGACGCTGTAGGTGCCGGTCCAAAAAAGCAGGTCGCCCGGCTTTAATTCGTCGAGCTCGAAGGAATCGAGCTCACGGCTCAGGACGGCGCGGAAATTCCCTACTTTCCGCACCCAGACGTATTGGCTGCTCGCATCGCGCGGCGGGTCTTTCACGCCGTTTTCGCGCAGGACGAAATAGATGAAGCCAGAACAATCCATCCCGCCGTTGTCGGGGTCGGCCGAGCCGTATTTATATTCGAGAGTTCGCTTCGTGAGGGCGAGCGCGCTCTCGAGAAGTTTTCGCACCGGCTCGGGGTTCTCCTTAAAGCCCTCGATCTCGTCCGGCTCCACGGTCGCGACCTTGCTTTCCGGGCTCGGGGAAGGCGTGGCGCTGGGCGACGGCGATGGCGATTCCTCGGGAGTCGGGCTGGGAGTTTCCGTCGGGCTCGGCGAGAGCGAGGGCGATGGGCTGGGAGTCGGTGAAGATTTTTTTCGCGTCGGCCGCGGGCTCTCTTCATCCTCCGGGGTCGGAGTGGGCGAAGCTTTTTTCTTCTTCGGGCGGGGCGTCTCCTCGTCTTCGGGGGTGGCCGAGGTCCGGGCCTTGCGTTTGCTTTTCGCCTCAGGCGACGCGCTCGGGCTGGGAGACGGTGGGGGGCTGCTCTTCCGCTTTTTCCGTCGGTGGCTCGGGGTCGGCGTCGGGGTGGTAAAGAAATTTTTGATCTTTTTCCCTAACGTCGGCTCCTCCGCGCGGACCGGCGGAGAGGGCAAAATGAGAACGGCCAGCGCGATCGCCGCAACCCGCCACGCCGTCGTTAGGCCGGAACGTCCCCGCTTCCGGTTTGTGATGACAATCTGGGAGCGGCAGCAGCGCATTGGTGGCATGTAAAGCGATTCCCGCCGACGAGCCGCGCGCCTACTTCCCGCCCTGCCCCAGTTCCTGCAGGATCGCCTTGTTCATCTTGATCCCGATTTCCAGGTTCTCGACCGGGAAATTCTCGTTAGGCGAATGGGCCCGGCAATCCGGCAAGGCCAGCCCGAGGAGGAGCGTTTCGACCCCGAGAATATCGCGGAACTGCGAGACAATCGGAATGCTGCCGCCTTCGCGAATCAGCGCGACGTCCTTGCCAAAAGCCTGCTGCAGGGCGCGCTGCGCCGCTTCGCCCACGGCCGAATGCGGGTCGGTCAAATACCAGGGGCCGCTGTGCCCATCAGTGATCTCCATCGTCACCCCGGGCGGCAGATGTTTTTCCAGATGTTTCCGGACCAGCTTCAGGATCTTTGCGCCATCCTGGTTGGGGACGAGGCGGAAAGTCAGCTTGGCCATGGCGTGGCTGGCGATGACGGTCTTTGTCCCCTTCCCCTGGTAACCGCCGCCGATCCCGTTGATCTCCGCGGTCGGGCGCGCCCAGAGCCGCTCCAGGGTGCTGTAGTCTTTTTCGCCGAAGAGCTCCGGCGAACCGGTCTCGTCGAGAATCTCCTTGTCGCCATCAATCGGCAGATTGCGCCACGCTTCGCGCTCCCATTCCTCGAGTGGTTTCACGTCATCGTAAAAACCTTCCACCGCGATGTGCCCGTTCTCGTCGTGCAAAGTGGCGAGCAATCGCGCCAGCGCGGTGACAGAATTCGCAACCGCGCCGCCGAAAACGCCGGAGTGCAGATCCATCTTCGAGCCGGTGATTTTCACCTCGCACGCGGTCACGCCGCGCAACCCGTAGCTCAAGGTCGGCACGCCTTTGGCGATCATCCCGGTATCGGAAACGACGGCCACATCGCACTTCAACTCATCGCGATGTTCCTTCAGGAAATTTGGGAGATTATCGCTCCCGACCTCCTCTTCGCCCTCGATGATCAGGTGCAGGTTGACCGGCAGATCGCCGTTCTCCGCCATCATTTCCTGGATGCCGAGGATGTGAGCGAAGATCTGCCCTTTGTTGTCAGTGGCGCCGCGCGCGATGACGTAGCCGTTTTTCAAAACCGGATCGAAAGGCGGCGAATCCCAGAGCTCGAGCGGATCGGGCGGCTGCACATCGTAGTGGCCGTAGAGCATGACCGTTTTGCGGCCGGGCTGATGTTTGTTTTTCGCCCAAACGATCGGGTGCCCGGGCGTGGAAACGAGCTGCGTCTCCAGACCGATCCCGTTCAGCTTTTCGACCAGCCAATGCGCGCATTCGCCCAGCTTTTCGGCATAAGCGTCATCCGTCGAAACGCTCGGAAACCGGAGGAAAGTATAAAACTCTTTGAGATAGGAATCGCGCATCCCGAAGAGTAAAGCAGCTTCGTCCGACGACAACTAACGACTTGCCGCGGCGACGCGAGTCGCGCAGCCTGCGACGGATGAGCGCGCCTCTGCCACTTGCCGAAGACAGCCAACTCGTTCGCGCTCTCGGCGTCCCCAGTCTGACCGCCAACATTGTGAACTCGACGGTCGGCGCGGGCATCTTCGCTTTACCCGCGCTGGTCGCCGCGCAGCTCGGCGCCGGGGCGCCGCTCGCCTTCATTTTTTGCGCGCTGGCGATGGCGGTTTTTGTCACCTCTTTCGCGCTCGCGGGCAGCCGGGTCTCCTTAACCGGCGGACTCTATGCCTATGTCGAGGTGGCCTTTGGCCGCTACCTCGGTTTCATCGCGGGCGTCCTTTATTTCCTCACCGCCATCCTCGCTTCCTCCGGGATCGTCGCCCTCGTCGCCGACACCATCGGAACCATGGCGCCGCTCTTCGCCCGCGGCGCGCCGCATTTTCTGGTCGTGCTTCTCGTCCTCGGCGGCCTGGCCTGGGTGAATTTCCGCGGCGTTAAATCCGGGGCGCTGGCGGTCTGGATCATCACGATCCTCAAGTTGCTCCCGCTCTTGCTCTTTGTCTGCGTCGGCCTCTTTTTCGTTAGGCGCGCTGATGCCCTCTCGATCATTTGGCCGGGAGGGGCGCCTCTCGGACGCTCCGTTCTCCTCCTCCTTTTCGCCTTTGTCGGAATCGAGACCGCCCTCATGCCGAGCGGCGAGGTCAAGGATCCGGCTCGCAGCGTCCCGCGCGCGATCTACCTCGCCCTCGGAATCACGACCGTTCTCTATCTGCTCCTTCAGTTGGTCGCGCAGGGCATCCTCGGCGATTCCCTCGGAAAATTTTCGACTGCGCCGCTCGCGCAGGCCGCCGCGCAATTTCTCGGGCAACCCGGCCGCCAACTGATGCTGGTGGGCGCAAGCGTTTCCGCATTCGGTTTTCTGGCCAGCGACGTGCTCAGTTCCCCGAGGGTGCTCTTTGCTTTCGGGCGCGACGGGTTTCTCCCAAAAATCTTTGCTCGGGTGCATCCCCGGTTTCGCACGCCGGGCGTGGCGATTATCGTCTATTGCGCAATCTCGGCCGCGCTTTCGCTCAGCTCGACTTTCCAGAACCTCGCCATCCTTTCCAACGTGGCCGTCCTTCTCCTTTACGTGCTTTCCTGCGGCGCGGCCTTGCAGTTGATGCGCCGCGATGCGCCGGCCACCGGGCGGCCTTTCCACTTTCCGGGAGCGTGGATCGTCCCGTGCCTGGGAATTTTGATCAGCCTCTGGATCCTCGCGCAGGCGACGGGCCGGGAGCTGAGCGTGGCCGCGGTGGTGGTGGTCGCGGCGACCGTGGTCTTCTTCATCCAGCGCTTGGTGAAGAAGGCGGGCTGAACCGTCCGTATACCATATCTTGTGCCGGGGACATGCGGCCGCCCCTGCAAATAGCGTTTATTTTTCTTGTCACCGCCGGAGCCGGGGCTTATGCACTTTCGGAGCCTCACCACCCATGCATCTACATTCCCTTGAACTCTTCGGGTTCAAATCTTTCGCCGATAAGACCATCTTCAATTTCCACGAGGGCGTGACCGCCGTTGTCGGCCCTAACGGCTGCGGCAAGTCCAACGTCCTCGACGCCGTCCGCTGGGTCTTGGGCGAGCAATCGGCCAAAGCCCTCCGCGGAGGCGAAATGGCCGACGTCATTTTCAACGGCACCGATTCTCGCAAAGCCGTCGGTTACGCGGAAGTCTCCCTCACTTTCGCCGACTGCTCGGCTGAGCTCGGGGTCGACTGGCACGACGTGCGCGTGACCCGCCGCGTTTATCGCGATGGGAATTCGGAGTACCTGCTCAACAAAACGGTCTGCCGGTTGAAGGACATCCAGGCGCTTTTCGCCGACACCGGGATCGGGCGCAGCGCCTACTCCATGATGGAGCAGGGCCGGATCGATCAGATCCTCAGCTCGCGCCCGGAAGATCGGCGCGCGGTTTTCGAAGAAGCGGCTGGGATCACGAAATACAAGGGGCAAAAGCGCGAGGCGCTGCGCAAGCTCGAGGCGACCGAGGCCAATCTTTTGCGCCTGGGCGACATCATCAAGGAGGTGAAACGCCAGATCGGTTCGCTCCAGCGCCAGGCCGGCAAGGCGCGGCGTTATCAGACTCTGCTGGCCGATTTGCAGGTGCTCGACACCCAACATTCCCGCAACCAGCTCGACGCGCTCGAAGCGGAACTGGAGCGCTCACGCGAAGCGACAGGAAAATTCGACGAACACCAGCGCACCGCCGAGCGCGAGATCGAAGAGCACGAGAACGAAGTCACGGCGCAGCGCGGCCAGCTCGAGGAAGTCGACGCGCGGATCAACGACGCTCGGGCCGAAGTGCAGGGTCTGCAAAACCAGATCGCGTCGCATCGCAACCGGATCGATTTCAATCGCGAACGAGCGCAGGAACTGGGCACGTTGATCGAACGTTACGAGCTCGATGTGGAAACCGCGGAGACGAAGCGGGCCCAGCAGGAAACGGAAATCCACGACACCGATCTGCTTCTCGCGGAGACCGAGCGTCTCCTCGCGGCCAAGCAAACCGAGCTGACCGAACTCACGGAGCGCGCCGCCGAGGTGCGTCAGGAGCGCGAGGAACGCGAGCGCGAGATGCAGACGCTCGAGCTCGCCATTTCCAAGGCCGAAAACCGGCTGGCCGATCTGGAAGCAGACCTTGCCGGAACGGTCTCCCGGCGGCGCGCGACCGAGCCGCGCCTGGCCGAGCTCGCAGCGTCGTTAGGCGAAGCGGGCAGCGTGCGCGACCAGGTCGCGGCCCGGCTCGAGACGACTCGCGCCCGCGCGGACGAACAACAGGAAGCGCTCCAGGATCTGGCCGCGCAGGTTCCGGCGGCCGAAGAGGAGGTCAGCCGGCAGCAGCAACGTCTGCGCGAAGCGGAGAGCGCGCTCATGACGAGCGACCGCGCGATCGCCGAGCGGCAATCGCGCCTCGAGATTTTGCAGCAGCTCAATGCCGAGGGCGAAGGCCTGACCGAAGGCTCGCAGGCTGTCCTGCGCGGACTCGACAATCCGGAACGCTTTTTGCCCGCGCTCCGCGGCGCGCTCGCCTCGCTCATCGAAGTGGAGGAGCCTTTCATTCCCGCGATCGAAGCCGCTCTCGGCCGCACCCTGCACGCCATCGTTCTGCAGGACGACGCGCTCGCGAGTGAGATCCTCATCGCTGTCACCGCGCGCAAGCTCGGCCAAACCGCGCTCATCGCACCGGAGTTGAGCGGCCATGAATCGGCCGTCTTGCCCGCGCTGCCGCCGGGCGCGATCGCCTGGGCGGCGGAGAAAATTCACGCCCCGGCACCCCTCGATGCGCTCGTCCGCCACTTGTTAGGCGAAGTCGCGCTGGTCGAGGATCTCGGAACCGCGCAGCGCCTGAAAAAGGAATTTCCGGCCCTCGCTTTCGCCACCCTGGCGGGCGATCTGATTTCAAGCAAAGGCGTCCTCTTTGGCGGACGGATCAACGGTGAGAACAGCTCGCTCTTTGCGCGCAAAGCGCAGATCACTTCCCTCGCCACGGAGCATCGCGCGCTTCTCGACGAACAAAATCAGCTCCGGGAGAAACACGCGGAGATCCAGCGCGAGCTCGACGCCGCCACCGATCGCCTCGAAGAACTCCGCGCGCAGCATCAGGCCGGGCGCGGCGAGCATTCCGCGACCGCGTTGCAGGTCAGCGCGTCCGAGCGCGAGCTGCACGAGGCCGGACGCAAAGCCGACGCTTTCGAATGGGAGCGGACCACGATCGAGCAACAGCTCCACGCTTCCGCCGAGCGGGTCGCGCAATTGGAAAGCGATGCCGCCAGCCAGCGCGATTTTCTCGAGCAAGCCCGCACGCGCCAGAGCACACTGCAATCGGCGGTCGAAAACGCGCGCACACACGACGACCAGCTAGCCGGGCAATTGAGCGAACTGCGTCTCGCCGCCGCGACCGAGCGGCAGCGCCACGAAGGCTTGCGCAGCCAGCGCCAGCCGATGACTGCGCGCCAGGCGGAGCTGGCCGAGTTGATCGCGACCCGGCGGACCGACATCACGAATTACCAGGCTCGCCGCGCCCAGCAGAGCGACGAAAGCGCCGCCGCCGAGCGTTCCATCGAGGAAAAAAGCGCGGAACTCACCACCGCCGAAGCCGCCGTCGCGGAGATCGCAAACACGCGTGCCGCGCGCCTGACGGAAGTGAACGCACTCGAGGCCGACCTCCGTTTGCGCCGCAAATCGCTCAGTGATCTGCACGACGCGCGCGGCAAGGAGGAAGTGCGCCAGACGCAGATCCAGCTCAAGCTCGAGAGCCTCGCCGAACATGTCATGCGGCGTTACCAGATCGAGCTGCGCGATTTTGCTCCGGATCGTTATGCCTTTGCCAAAACCTATCGCGCCCAGATCAAGCAGCGCGGCAAGGCGGAGACCGAGCTGGCGGGCGAAGAAGCGATCGCTTTCGACGAAACGCAGCTGCGCGAAATCATCGACCAGCTCACGCGACAGCTCGACGCGATGGGCCCGGTCAACCTCGATGCCGTGCACGAGTACGACGAGCTCGAGGAGCGTCACACTTTCCTCGAAACGCAGAACACCGATCTCACCAACTCGCGCCGCGAGCTCCTCGACGTCATCGCCCGGATCAACCAGACGACCGAGAAACTTTTCGCCGAAACTTTCGCGCAGGTGCGGATCAACTTCCGCGAGATGTTTGCCGAGCTCTTCGGCGGCGGGCGCGCGGATCTCGCCCTCCTCGACGAAAACGACGCCCTGAACTGCGGCATCGACATCATCGCCAAACCGCCGGGCAAACAACTGCAAAGCGTCTCGCTCCTTTCCGGCGGCGAGCGCACGATGACGGCGGTCGCGCTCCTCTTCGCCATCTACATGGTGCGTCCGAGCCCCTTCTGCATTCTCGACGAAATGGATGCGCCGCTCGACGAATCGAACATCAACCGCTTCATCAAGATGCTCGATCGCTTCATCGCGCAGAGCCAGTTCATCATCATCACCCACAACAAGCGCACGATCGCGAAAGCCGACGTCCTTTACGGGGTGACAATGGAAGAGCGCGGGATCAGCAAACTGGTCGGAATGCGCTTGACGAAAGCGAAACCGGAAGGCGACAGCGCCCCGGTGCGCGAGGCGACGCCGGCGCAACAGCAACCGCTCGAGCTCGACGAGGCCAATCCCGAACAGGTCGCGCTGAGTCGTTAGGGCGCTGGCGCGTGCTTCGGCGCGGAGCGGTCACGAGCCAGCTCCCCTAACGACCGCCGCCATTCGCCAAGACTCCTTTCTTGTCATCCCGAGGCCGGCGCAGCGCGCCGAGGGATCTCCCCCAAGGTCTAACGGTGTGTTCTCTGGGTGAAGAATGCCGCCGACCTTGGGCGAGATCCCTCGCCGTCTGCGCGGCTCGGGATGACAACGCTCTCTCTTGTCATCCAACACGTCAGGAACCTTCGAAAATCGCGAGGCCAGAACTCGCTGGCATCGCGGCTGCTTTTGATGAGGAATGAGAAGGTTCCTCGCCCTGTCCATTGTCCCTCTCCTGATCAGCACCAGCCCCGGGGGCACGAACCCGACCGCACCTTCTGCGACGAGTGGCGCGGCGGTCATTCGCGAGATGAATCTAGCCCGGCAACACCCGGACGTTTACGCCGGCTATCTCGAAGAATTGCGAGCGAATTATCAGGGCAAAATCCTTGTCCTGCCCGGCCGGACCAGAATGCGCACAAAGGAAGGCATCGCAGCAGTCGACGAAGCGATCCGCTTCCTGCGTCGCGCTCGGCCGATCGCGCCGCTGGCCTGTTCTCCGGGAATGGCCCGCGCCGCGGCCGAGCACGTGAACGATCAGGCCGCCGGTGGTTTCGGCCACCGCGGCTCCGACCGGAGCAAACCCGCCGCGCGCATGAATCGCCATGGAATCTGGAGCGGTGGATGGGGCGAAAACATTTCCTATGGCAAAACCTCGGCGCGCGATGTCGTCCTCGCGCTCATCATCGATGACGGACTGCGCGGACGGAAACATCGCAAGAACATCTTCAATCCGGCTTTCAATTTTGCCGGCGCGGCGGGCGGCGCGCACGCGCGTTATCGCACGGTTTGCAGCATCGATTTCGCCGGCGGCTACGTGGAAGGCGCGTCCTTCTCGAGGTCGCTCCTCGCGCGGAACTAGTCCGCGCTGAAAAACGCGAACGAACCTCCTCTTCGCAGGAGGTTCCTCTTGAGCATCAGGACCGGCTTTGCTGATACTGGCCGGATGTCCCAATCCGTTCGTTCCGCGCCCACCCGGGGTCTTTGGAAAATCATCGGGGCGGCCTCAGCCGGGACGCTGATCGAGTGGTACGACTTCTATCTTTTCGGCAGCCTCGCGACCGTCATCTCCACGCACTTTTTCCCGCCCGGACATCCGACCGCGGCCTTTCTCTCGACGCTCGCAGTCTTTGCCACCGGCTTCATCGTGCGGCCGTTCGGCGCGCTCGTTTTCGGCCGGCTCGGCGATCGCGTGGGACGCAAGCACACCTTTCTCCTCACTCTTCTCCTAATGGGCGGCTCGACTTTTGCCATCGGTCTTTTGCCCACTTACAAAACGATCGGGCTGCTCGCGCCCGTCCTGCTCGTTCTCCTGCGCCTCTTGCAGGGCCTCTCGGTCGGCGGCGAATACGGCGGCGCGGCGACTTATGTGGCCGAGCATTCGCCCGATGCGCAGCGCGGTTTTTACACCGGCTGGATTCAAACCACCGCCACGCTCGGACTGCTCATGTCGCTCGGTCTCATCCTCGCCACCCAGCGTCAGCTCGGCGCCGTCGACTTCGCGGCCTGGGGCTGGCGGGTGCCTTTTCTGTTTTCGGTTTTGCTCGTGATTCTCTCCTACTACATCCGCGCGCGGATGGCGGAGTCGCCGCTCTTCGCGCAGGCGAAATCCGCCGGCAAACTCTCCGACAGCCCGCTCCGCGAAAGCTTCCTCAACAAAGCCAACCTGCGGCTCGGCCTGCTCGCGCTCTTCGGCGCGGTCGCCGGTCATGGGGTCGTTTGGTACACGGGGCAGTTTTACGCGCTCTTCTTTTTGCAAAAAGTAGCGCACGTCGAGTTCGTCGCTTCCAATCAAATCCTCGCCTGGTCACTCGTCCTCACGACGCCGTTCTACGTCGTCTTCGGCGCCCTCTCCGATCGCATCGGCCGCAAGCCGGTCATGCTCGCGGGCTGCGCGCTGGCCGCGATTTTCTTTGTCCCGGTTTACCACGGGCTCCTCCATTTCTCTACACCGCTCAACTTCCCGATCCTCGTCGCGCTCGTTTCCTTTCAAATGCTTTTCGGGACGATGACCTACGGGCCGCTGGCCGCATTTTTGGTCGAGCTCTTCCCCACGCGCATTCGCTACACCGCGATGTCGCTTCCATATCATCTCGGCATCGGCGTGCTCGGCGGGCTCACTCCGCTCATCGCCTCCGCCCTCGTCGCGCAGACGGGCAACGAATACATGGGCCTCGCCTACCCGATCGTCGGCGCGGTCGTGACCGTGATCGTCGGCGCGGCTTTCATCCGGGAAAAACGTGGCGTCCGGCTTGACGAAGTGTAGCCGTTCCGCTCGGCCACGCGGGCGTGGATCAATAAAACTCGCGGTAACTGCGGGCGTTGGCTTCCAGCTTTTGGCGCAACACTTTTTGCGGATCGCTCCCCTTGCCCTTCTGCAAAACCAGCGCCAGGCAAGCCGCACCATCCCGACGAAATCGTCAATCGCGACATACTCTTCCGCGATCGATTGCTCCGGCGTGATGTTGTGATAATTGCCGAGCGCGAGACTGGCCGCGGCGCAGGTGTAGCCGTAAAGCTGGTAAGCCGTCGCCTCGCACGTCCCGCCGTCGAGCAGGCAGCGTTGCACCGGGATTTTCTCGGCCACGGCCGCGCTCAGGAGCCGCAAGGTGGCTGGCCCATCGAAGCTCGAAACTTTGTCCCCGATCCGCACAATCGAACCTTTGCCGATCTCCGCCGTGCCCCGCGGCGTGCTCGTCTCGAGGGAAAGAATCGTCAGGCTGGTGGGCAGCACCCCGGAACGCGCGAGCTCGATCGCGCCGACAAATCCGACTTCCTCCGCGCGGGTGAAGAGGCCGACGCAATGCGCCTGCGCGCCGCGCTCTTCCAGTTCGCGAAAGAGACAAAGGATCTCCGCGCAACCGAGCAGATCGTCACAGGCGCGCGAATGAATCTGCCGCGCGCGAATCTCGTACGGCGCCAGATCCCACATCTCGAAGTCGCCGAAGGATTTCGTCCGCGGATTTTGCCGCAGCGCTTCCGGGACCGAGCCGAGAAACTTCATCGCCCCGGCCTTCGTCCGCACCCAGCCGGGATGATCCATGTGCGCGGCAAAAGCCCATTCCGCCGCGCGCCGGCCGCGGCGATAATGGGCGATCACATTTCCAAAAGCATCCCGCTCGAATTTCACGTGCGGGCATTTGCGCAGCTGCGCCTCGATCTCCGCCCGCACCGCTTCTTCGTGAAACGGGGCGGTCGGCTGCCGGGTCAGGGCCGCGACCACCGCGAGCATTTCCTTTTCGCGCATCAGGCCTAACGATCTGCCAACTGCGCGAGCGAAACAAACTCGCTCTCATGCAACACGACCGGTTTCGTCCCGCGGAGGAGCTTCCACCATTGCCAGGCACAGCCGGCCACGATCAAAAAGACGAGGACGAGAAAAGCGAGCGCCACGAGCGCATCGAAACGCCAGATCCAGGCCTGGCGCGCGAAATCCACGTTGGTCGGCGCGGCCGCAATTTTCAGGTCGAGCAGGTCCGCGCCGCTCAGGAAACCGATCCGCGGATCGGGCGAGAGAATCTTGAGATAACCGGCCGAGAAAGTAACCACGATCATGAAGGCGAGCGGGACGAGCGTGGTCCAAAGGTAGCGCGTTTTGCCCATCTTGATCAGAATCGTCGTGCCGAGACAGAGCGCGATGACGGAGAGGAGTTGATTGGCCAAGCCGAAGAGCGGCCAGAGGCTGTTGATCCCGCCTAACGGATCGAGCACGCCCTGGTAAAGGAACCAGCCCCAGGCCGCGACGAGAAGCGCGCTGGCCAGAATATTGGCGCTCCACGAGCGGGTGTTGCCGAGCGGAGCCCAGGCCTGGCCTAACAAGTCCTGCAAAAGAAAACGACCGACCCGCGTCCCGGCATCGAGCGTGGTCAGAATAAAGAGCGCCTCAAACATGATCGCGAAGTGATACCAGAGCGCGAGCGCGGTCGGGTTGGCCGTGATCCGCGAGAACATGTGCGCCATCCCGACCGCGAACGTAGGCGCGCCACCCGCGCGGCCAAACATCGTGCTTTCGCCCAGCTCAGCCGCGAGTTGCTTCATCTCCGGCTCGGTCACCGGGAATCCCGCCGCGGAAACGGTCGCGACCACTTCACTCGGCGCGCCCTTCGCGTTGATCGCAAAATATTGCCCCGGCGGAAGGACGGACGCCGCGACCAGGGCCATGAGCGCGACCATCATCTCGACCACCATCGCGCCGTAGCCAATGTCGCGAATCCGCGTCTCGCTCTCGATCATCTTCGGCGTCGTGCCCGACGCGATAAGCGAATGAAATCCGGAAACTGCGCCGCAGGCGATCGTGATGCAGACGAAAGGAAAGACCGGCCCGGCAAAGACGAGGCCAGAGCCATCGATGAAACGGGTCAGGGCCGGCATCTGCAGGGTCGGATGAATCACGATCACGGCGAGCGCGAGCGCGGCGACGGTGCCGAGCTTGAGAAAAGTGCTGAGATAATCCCGCGGCGTAAGGAGGAGCCAGACCGGCAAGGCCGAGGCGGCGAAGCCGTAAAACATCAGCGCCCAGGCGAGCGACTTTTGGTCATAACGAAACCAGTGTTCGATCGCCGGATACTGGGCGAGGAACTGCCCGCCCCAGACCGAGAAGAGCAGGCCTAACAAACCGAAAATCGTCACCCAACCGACCCCGACCCGGCCGCTGCGCAGTCCGATTCCCATCAGGACCGCGATCGGAATCGTCATCGCAATCGTGAACACGCCCCATGGGCTTTTCGCCAGCGCCTGCACGACGACGAGCGCGAGCACGGCGAGGAGAATGACCATGATGGCGAGGACGCTGATCAGCGCCAAGGTACCAACCGCGGTCCCGATCTCTTCCTTGACCATCTGGCCGAGCGTCTTCCCGCGCCGGCGGACCGAGGCGAAGAGCACGATCATGTCGTGCACTCCCCCACCTAACGTTGCTCCAATCAGAATCCAGAGCATCCCCGGCAGATAACCAAACTGCGCCGCAAGCACCGGCCCAACGAGCGGCCCGGGCCCGGCGATCGCGGCGAAGTGATGGCCGAATGCCATCCAGCGATTGGTCGGGACGAAGTCCTTGCTGTCATCCACGACGAGCGCGGGGGTGGCCCGCTCGTCATTCAAGACCAGCACTTTTGCCGCCAGCCATTTGCTGTAGAAACGGTAGCTGATCACCATCGCGCAAAGGCCGGCGGTCACGATCCAGAGCGCGTTGATCGGTTCGCCCCGCGCGAACGCCGCGACCGCAACGGAGGCCGCGCCGAGGAGAGCGATGCCGAACCAGAGAAGGAATTTTAGGATCCGAGTCATGGCGGCGGCGGAATTATAGCCGCCTGAAGAGGCTGACGACAACCGCAGATCTGAGAAACTGGACGAGCGGAAGCTCGTCCCCACGGGGGGTCATGCTTCCGCATGACCAGTTTCAGAAGCGAAAGTCGGAACTCGCCAAGCCGACTCGACAGAGTCTCGCTCCACCGAGTGGGAACTCGCGTCAACCCAACGAGTCGCGCATCTGCTTGAGCTGCTCGAGCTGGTCCGCGAAATCCGCTTCGCGCTGGCGATGTTCCGCCACGACCGCGGCGGGGGCGTTGGCGACGAAGTTCTCGTTCGCGAGCTTCTTTCGCACCGTGACCAGCTCGGCCTCGATCTTCGCGATTTCCTTGCCGAGCCTCGCGCTTTCCACTTCGAGATCGATCAACCCTTCGAGCGGGAGATGGAGTTCGCCGAGCGGCGTGAGCGCGGTCGGTGTTCCTTTCGGCGGAGCGTAATCGGAGGCGAGTTCGAGACGTTCGGCGTTGAGCAGGATGCGGAGCGAGGCCGCTTCTTCCTCGGGCAACTCCTTTGCCGGCCGCAGAACGAAGGTAACCCGCTTGTTCGACGCGATCTTGAAGTCGCGCCGCAGCCCGCGGCCCACCGCGACCGTTTCGTATTTGGCGTTGGCGAAATTCTCGTCCTCAGGCGTGAGCCCGTAGTGCGCCTTGAAAGCGTCGTCGAGCGGCTCCGGCCAATGCGCGAACTGGATCGTGCGGCCGCCCTGGTCCTCCGGCAGATCGGTGTTGAAGCCGAGCCCGTGCCAGAGTTCTTCGCTGATGAAGGGCAGAAAGGGATGAAACAAACGCAGGGTGTGCCCGAGGATGAAATCGATCACCGCGAGCGTGTTCGCCTTCCGCGGACCCGGCGCATCTTCCCCCGGCAGCCCGAGCGCCGCCTTGCTCGCTTCCAGATACCAGTCGCAATATTCGCTCCAGAAAAACCGGTAAAGGGTCTGCGCCGCTTCGCTGAAATTGTATTCGTCGAGCGCCGCGCTGACCGCGCGAATCGCGGCGTCGAGCCGGAGCAGGATCCACTTGTCGTCGCTCGTGAGGAGCGCGGGGTTGATCTCGCCCTCGGTTTCGCCGCCGTGCATCTGGCGAAAGCGGGTCGCGTTCCAGAGTTTGTTTGAGAAATTGCGGCCTTCCTCGATCTGCTTCTCGTCGTAGCGAATGTCCTGCCCGCTCGGGGCGATCCGCATCAGGCCGAAACGGACGCCGTCGGCGCCATATTTCGCGATCAGGTCGAGCGGATCGGGCGAATTGCCTAACGACTTGCTCATCTTCCGTCCCTGCCCGTCCCGGATCAGGCCAGTGAAGAAGACGTCGCGGAAAGGCGCCTGGTCCGTGTATTCGAGGCCGGCCATGATCATGCGCGCGACCCAGAAAAAGATGATGTCGGGCGCGGTCACGAGATCGCTCGTCGGATAAAACTTCGCCCGGGTCGCGTCATCCATCGTCTCAAAGGGCCAGAGCCAGCTCGAGAACCAGGTATCGAGCACGTCGGGATCCTGCGTCCAGTTTTCCGGGTCGGCCGGCGGCTCGACCGCTACGTGCAGCTTGGTGGGATCGTCTTTTGCGTACCAAACCGGGATACGGTGTCCCCACCAAAGCTGACGGCTGATGCACCAGTCCTGGATGTTCTCCAGCCAATGCTGGTAAACCGTTTCCCAGCGTTCGGGATGGAAATGGATCGCGGCTTTGGGCCCGACAGCGGCGCGCGATTCCTCGACGCGCGGGTATTTTAAAAACCATTGCTCACTCAGGCGCGGCTCGATCGGAACGCCGGCGCGCTCGCTAAAGCCGACCGTGCTTTCGTGCGGTTCTTCTTTCGCGAGCAGGCCGCTCTCCGCGAGCAGCTCGGCCGCCTTCTTGCGCGCCACAAAACGATCGAGACCGTCGAGCTCAGGGACGCTGGGGCAATTGATCGTGCCGTTGGGATGAAGGACGTCGATCACCGCCAGGCCGTGCCGTTGACCGATTTCGAAATCCACCTTGTCGTGCGCCGGGGTCACTTTCAGAACCCCGGTCCCGAATTCCGGATCGATGCCCTCGTCCCCGACCATCGGCAACTCCGCGCGGTCGAGCGGACGCCAGACTTTTTTGCCTAACGAAGACTTGTAACGCTCGTCGTTCGGGTGCACCGCCAGGGCGACGTCCGCCATGATCGTCTCCGGCCGGGTGGTCGCGACTTCGATAAATTTGCCCGACTCCTCCACCAGCTCGTAGCGCACGTAGTAGAGCGCAGACTTCTGCGGCGTCGGGATGACTTCTTCATCGGAGAGCGCGGTCAGCGCGACCGGGTCCCAGTTCACCATCCGTTTCCCGCGATAGATCATCCCCTTGCGATGGAGATCGACAAAAGTGCGCTGGACCGCGCGCGAGTAGTCCTCATCCATCGTGAAGCGCTCGCGCGACCAATCGCAGGAGCAGCCGAGCCGTTTCAGTTGCTCGATGATGATGCCGCCGTGTTTTTCCTTCCACTGCCAGATGCGCCTGACGAATTCCTCGCGACCGAGATCGTGCCGAGTCTTTTTTTCCTCCTTGCGCAGCTGGCGCTCCACCACCGTCTGGGTGGCGATGCCGGCGTGATCCATCCCCGGAAGCCAAAGCACTTCCTTGCCCTGCATGCGGGCACGCCGTGCGAGGATATCCTGGATGGTGTTGTTGAGGACGTGGCCAAGGGTCAGGACGCCGGTCACGTTCGGCGGCGGCATGACAATCGAATAGGCCGGCTTGGCAGAAGCCGGGTCCGCCTGGAAACAGCCGTCGGCCAGCCAGCGCGCGTACCACTTCGCCTCGACTGCCTGAGATTCGTAAGCCTTGGGAATTTCCGCCATGGGCAGGAATCATCGAAGAGCGCGAGGCGATTGCAAAACGAAAAGACCGACCGCGCTGTGCTACCTTGGCCGGCATGGAAAAGGTCAACCTGGAGGAGAAATTCGCGAGCTTTGCCGAGCATTGGCGACCCAAGATCATCGGCGAACTGAACGGCCAGGAAGTGAAAGTAGTGAAGTTCCAGGGCGAATTCCCGTGGCATCACCACGAGGCGGAGGATGAACTTTTTCTCGTCTGGAAGGGTCAGATGCGGATCGAATTCCGCGATCGGATCGTGGAGCTCAAGGCGGGCGAGTTCCTCGTTGTCCCGCACGGGATCGAGCACCGCACTGCGGCCGATACGGAAGCCGAGGTCGTCCTCTTCGAGCCGGCGGCAACGCGCAATACCGGGAGCGCGGACCAGTCCGAATTCACCGCGCCGGGCGGCGTGCGAATCTAGGCCGGCTGCCGTTTCGATTCGGGCAATTTAACCGACGTAAGTGCCGGCGCTCATCCCGAGCAGGCCGAGCAACGTCGCGCTGAATTCCCGAGCTCGTTGTAAACGTTGGCTACGAACATGATCCCGAGGATCAGCGTCCAGACGAAAATCTGGAAGCGAGGAAGCTGATGAGATTGTTCTCTGCCAGCAGGTCATACTTTGAGTTTCGGTCCCGGCACTGCTTATCTATTTCCTCGTCCGATCCGCATCCAGTTAAGACGACCCACTGCCGAAGTTCTTCCAGAAGCGCTAGTGAATGCTTAACTCAGCCGGTTCAGCCAGTCGCAGACCGGCATCAACGCTGGCGGTCGCAACGGGAGTGCTTTGCGACGACTCGGGTACCTGAGGCCGAAGACTCTGGCGGCAAAGCCACGTCACCGTCTTTACCGCCAGTTCCACTAATAAGAACGGCTTGACGATGAAATCATTTCCGCCGCTCAAGACGGATCGCGCTTGCGTTCCGAAATCGGAATGGGCAGTGACAAACACGACCGGTGTCGTGCGATTCTGAGGCATCTCGCGCAGTCCGAGACAGAGATCAAGGCCGCTCTTTCCTGGCATTTCCACATCGAGAAAGATCAGGTCAAAGTGTTCTTCCCTGAGGAGCTGCTCGGCCGAGAGCGAGTCGCCCAGACTGACAACGTCGAGTTTCGCCCGGCGCAGAGCCGAGCAGATCGTCTCGCGCGAAATCGCTTCGTCGTCCACCACGAGAATCCGGGGTGACCCCAAGGCTTGAGGAGATGAAACGGTCGCTTCATCCGTTAGGTGCGCCAGCATATCGATGGCCTGACCCAAGGTGTTTACGGCCGACGCCGTGATCTTCTTCGGCTTTCCGCACAACTCAATGAGCAAGGCTTCCACGCCATTGGCCAACTGTGCGATCTTCCCAAAGCCAAGAACCGTGGCCGCACCCGCCAGCGTGTGAGCGCGCATGTGCATCTCCATCAGCTCTTCGCCCCGAAGATTTTCCTCTTCTGTCCGGGCCAGGGTCAAATAGCCAGTCCTCATCCGGGCCAGCGCCTGCCGTGCCTGGGCCAGAAAGGTCGCCAGCAGTTCGTTCCGCACCGGAGCTTCCGCAATGACTTCGCTCTCCCTCCCGGGCTCAGCGTGGCCGCCCAGCATTTGGGAGATCAAACTCACCATTTCGGCCGGGCTATTTTCTGACTTCGAAAGAAGCTTCGTCGCGCCAGCTGCATCCGCTTCGCGCGCCTGCTGCCCAAGGTAGGAGTTGGAACAAACGATCACCGGCAGCGCTTCGGAAGGAAACTCCGCTCGGATATTGCCGATCAGTTCAACTCCATTCGTCCTAGGCAGGCATAAGTCTAAAATCACCAGGCTAATTCCGCCTTGCTGTAAAACGCGCATCGCTTGCGCTCCGTCCGGGGCGACCTCCGTTTTGAAACCCCGGCGGAGAAGCTTCTCCTGGTAGAGCTGCACGACGATTTGATCCTCATCGACGATCAGGATCGTCTTCTTCTTGGTCGGCGTATAGACTCGTTTCATCGGATTAGACCTTGGTGTGTTCGGGGGACTGCGTGAACTGGAGAAGCGCACTCTGCAAGCGCGGAAATTTCTCCCGAATGTCATCGAGCAAAGGCATAGCTCCGGACAGGTCACCGGACTGGCCGGCTTTCTCCAGCGCCCGCAATGGCAACGTCAGGACTTCGACGCCGATGGACATACTGGAGCCCACTATCTTATGAGCCAGGTTGGCCACCTCCGGGGCTGACCTCGTTAGGATCGCTTCTTTCAAGCCGTCGAGCATGACGATGGTTTGCGCCAGGTAAATCCCGACGAAATGCTCCATTCGCTCAGGATCGTTATCCGTGATATCCCTGAGCTGTTCGAAGTCCACCAGCACTTCTTCCGGACAGTCACTGACGGGCGGTGGAGAGACGGGTGCAGGGTCAGAGACCTCGACCGCGCTGGATTGGACTTTATCGTAGCGATTCAAAGCCACCTCAAGTTCGTGACTCCGCACTGGCTTGCTCAGATAGTCGTTCATTCCCGCCGTCAGGCATTTTTCGCGGTCTCCGGCCATCGCGTTGGCCGTCATGGCAATGATATGGACTGGCTTTTTCCAATCGAAGCCTCCGGCGCGTTTCTGCTCCATCTCACGGATGCGGCCGGTCGTCTCATAGCCGTCGAGAAGTGGCATTTGGCAATCCATCAAGATGATGTCGTAAGGGTTGCGCTCAAAGGCATCAAAGACTTCCGTTCCATCAGCAACCGCATCGGCGCTATAACCAAGTTTCCGGAGCAAGCCCAAGGCGACCCGCTGGTTCACATCGTTATCTTCCGCCAGCAGGATGCGCATTTTCCGATCGACGGCCGGAGAAGCGATCGGAACAGGCAAGACTCTTTTCGCTTTCTCAGCCGCGCCGACGGTTTTGGTCCCGACCACTTTGGCGATCGAATCAAAGAGAAGCGATTGCTTGATTGGTTTGATCAGGCAGTCGTCGATGCCGGTAGCTCGCAGTTTTTTCGCGTCCAAGCGTGCACCAACCGAAGAGAGAAGGACAAGGCGCACCCCGGCCAGATCCTTTTGGGACTTTATGGCTCGTGCCAGAGTGACCCCATCGGTGCCCGGCATTTGCATATCCAGCAGAACCACATCGTAAGGGTCATCCGCGGCCTCGGCGGTGCGCAATTCCTCCAGAGCACTCTCCGCGTCCCGCGCCGCTCGGGAGCGCATCTTCCAGGCGCGCGTCTGGAGCCGCAGGATCTCGCAGTTCGTTTCGTTGTCGTCTACGATCAGAACGTGCAGATTGGCCAACTCCTCGGCGATCACGAGGTCTTCGGGGAACTCACCGGCTGATTTCATTAGACGGACCGTAAACCAGAAGAGCGATCCTTTACCGGGGATGCTATCAACGCCGACCGTGCCGTGCATGTGTGCGATGAGTTGTTTCGAGATAACCAGTCCCAGCCCCGTGCCGCCATACTTGCGCGTCGTCGAGCCATCCGCCTGGCTAAAAGGTTGAAAAAGCCTTTGCCGCGCCTCCGGCTTGATCCCGATCCCGGTGTCCTGCACCTCAAAGCGCAGAAACGCCTCTCCCTCACTTTCCCCTTCCAGAGATATCTTCACTACCACTTCGCCGTGTTCGGTAAACTTGATCGCGTTGCCCACGAAATTGAGGAGCACCTGCCGCACCCGGCCCGGGTCGCCGCGGAGGTGGACTGGCACGTCATGCTCGATGAGGCAGGCTAACTCCAGGCCCTTGCCCTCCGCCTTATGCGCCAGCAACTCCAATCCACCGTGGACGGCCTCATGGAGGTCAAAATCAATCTCCTCAAAAGATAGCTTGCCCGCTTCGATTTTGGAGAAATCGAGAATGTCATCGATCACCTTCAGCAATGACTCCGCGCTGCTCTGGATCGTGCTGGCAAAAGACCGTTGCTCAGGATTCAGCGCGGTGTCGAGTAACAGGCCAGTCATGCCCATGACTCCATTCATCGGCGTCCGTATCTCGTGACTCATGTTGGCGAGAAACTCACTTTTCGCGATGGTCGCGGCTTCCGCCGCGCTCTTGGCCAGGAGCAGATCGTTCTCCTTTCGCCTCAGCTCTGTCACATCCTGTGAGGTCCCGTACAACCGAGTCACCCGTCCGGTTTCATCGGTAAGAATATTTTCCCGATTGTGTAGAATCCGTTCCTGCCCATCCGGCCAGATGATGCGGCTATCGCTTCCGGCCAATCTATCGTCCGCCAGCCCCACGTCGACACCATCCACCGTCTCCCGCCGACTGGGATGCACACAGGAGAGGTAGTGTTCGTAACTTGGCTCGAAGGCGCCCGGCTCACAACCGAAGAGCCGATATTGCTCATCCGACCAAAGGAGTCTTCTCTCCTTAACATCCCATTCCCAGCTTCCTACTCGCGCCACTTCCTGCGCTTCCGCCAGGCGCGCTTCACTCGTCGTGAGCCTTTCCTCCGCCCGCTTGCGCTCGATCGCGCCCGCAATTTGATCCGCCACCGAAGAAAGAAATTCCTGGTCGCGCAGACTGTAGGCGTTGGCCCGCTCATAATGTTGCACCACCAGCACACCGATGGTGCGAGCGGGCGTCCGCAGCGGCACACCGAGCCAGGAGGGAGAGTCCGACCCGATTAACTTCAGTTCGCCGCTCGCATGCATCCGCTCCGAGACCTCTTTGGTTAACAAGAGCGGCTGGCCGGTCCGCTGGACGTAGCTCGTGCAGCTTCGCCCATCCTTGCCCGGCTGCGGCGGCGGAACCGGATCGACCTTATCCACCCAAAACTCAAAGCGGAGCAGATCGTCCGCCGGATCGTGCAAGGCGACGAAGCAATTCTCGGCCGAGAGGAGTTTGCCAATTGAGCGCCAGGCGAGATCAAGTAACTCATCCAAATTGCTCGTTGTGCTCACGCCTTGGAGAATGTCGGAGGTGACCTGCCGTTCCGCGTCCGCCCGGATTTGCTCGGTGGTATCGGCAAAGACCACGACCGCACCAATGATTTCACCTTCCTCATCGCGCGTGGGTGTGATGGTGTATCGCACTGGGAAACTCGTTCCATCCTTGCGCCAGAAAACGTCACTCTCGACGCGCCGCGACGCACCCGTCCTTAAGGTCACGTCAATCGGGTTCTCGTTTTCCGGATAGGGCGAACCATCCGCACGACTGTGATGCATGACCGCGTGCGCCGATTGCCCGTGCAATTCCGAGCTCTCCCAGCCTAACAAGCGGGTGGCGGCGGGGTTCGCAAAGAGGATCTGGCCCTCACAATTGATCCACTGAATTCCTTCCCCGACCGCGTTCAAGACCAGCTCATTGTCGCGCTGCAATTTATAGATTTGCTGTTTTGCCTGCTCGATGTTTTCCACCTGCCCGCGGATCGCCTTGGCAATCAGCCACGCCAGCCAGAAGAAGACGATCGCGAAACAGACGCCGGTGATCATCAGCCGCCGCCAGTTCGCCGTCAGCTCCTGTTCGATCGCTGCCGTCAGCGCCTCGGATTGCTCCCGGGCCGACTGCAGATAGGCAGCCAACGCGACATCGATTTTAACGGCGAGGACCGATCGCTCGAGATTCAGCTTCTCCCGTTCGCTCCGCAGGCGCAGCACCTCCCGTCGGAAATCGTAGAGCCCGCCTTTGCCCGGCTCGATGGTCTGCTGCGTCCCATCATTTCGGTGACTCTCACCGAATAGGCTCGCCGATAATTCGGTCATCTCCTCTGCCGCCGCCGCTTCCTCGCCCGGCCGCGATTCCACAAAGACCTCCAGGTCGCGGCGCAGCCTCTCCAAGGCCGGCTTCAGCTCGTTGTCCTTCAGGTTCGGGAGAATATCCGCCTGCTCGTCACCACCCAGCCGCTCCACGAGGCTTTCCACTTCCGCCAGTTCCCGCTTCAAATCGCCCGCATGCAGAATCTGCCGTTTCCCTTCTCCGGTCAGGATCTCTCGCGCCAACTCATCGGCTTCCGCGCCGGTTGCTTCCTGCCAGTGCTTCATCTGGATGGCTTGCTTTAATCGCGCGCTGCCCTCCAGCGTCTCAACCGTCCCGCGCAGCGTCGTGAGCCGCTTTCGCACCTCGCCCATGGTTCTTTCTTCGCCCAGGTCGCGCGACACCGCCTCCTGCCGTTCGCGCCAGGTCAACGACCGCCGTTTGATGCCTACCAATCCGTCGCTCAAGGAATCGAACTGGCGGAGCGCCTCCGATAGGGAGGACCGTTCCCAGGGCCGATTCAGCCGGTCAATCATCGTCGCGAGTTCTTCGGACGCCCGGGTATTCCTCAGCGGCACGCCCTCCGCCAGGATGCCGATGATCTCATTCCGCGCGGCGCTCGACTGGCGCAAAATATCCTCCGAGATCTGGTAAAGCCGCTTCTGCTCCGCCTGCAATTTGCCCCGCTCCGCGCGCGTCGACCGCATCTGGTAATCGACCAGACCGACCAGGACCAGGATCGTCGTTAGGCCGAGTGCCGCCAGCAGCCGCACCATCCAGGAAATCCGGCCCGTTTCCCTCGCGCTAATCATGCGCCGAAGCCCCCTTCATCAGTTGCGTCAGATCTTTCCATTGAAAGGGAACAAACGCCCCGTCCTTCAAGACCGTTGGCCAGACCCGATGGCATGCCTGGTGTTCCCCAGGCCCGAGGACGAGCGGTTGTCCCAATCCCAGGTCGAACTCGCCCAGTCCTTCCAGCGCATCGATGATATTTTCCCGGCTCGGCTCGCCCGCGATCGTCTGCAGCGCTCGGCTGAGAATCCGCGCTGCAATATACCCTTCCAGGTCGCCGTAACTCGGCGTCGCGGCCGGCTCCAGCACCGCCAGATCCTCGACGTAATCGCGCACGATCGGGAGGCTGCGATCCAACGGGGAAGGCACCACCTGCGTCACGATTACCTTCGCTTCGGTCGGTCCGAGCGCTTGCGCGAGCGGCTCGCTCCCCACGAACGATAAATTGAGAAAAAGAGGCTGCAGACCGGCCTCCCGGCATACTTGAATGAACTTCGCACAAGGCGCGTAGGCGCCCACCATCACCACCGCGCGCGGCGGTGGCTCGGCGACGACCAGGCTCGCGACCGCATTTTCCACTGCAAGTGTGTTGCGCTCGTAGCGCACGTGCAGGATCGAATTCTCATCCTTCCAGCCGTGGCGCGCCAAAGCGGCCATCCCGCCCTTGAAACCGGCATCTCCATAACCATCGCGCTGGGTAAAAAACGCGATCTTCTCCGGTTTGAGGCCCAGATCGTCGATCAGCCCGTCGATCATCGTCGCTGCCTCCTCGGCGTAGCTCGCCCGATAATTGATCACGTAGCGGTTAGGTGGATTGGTCCGCAACACCCCCGCGCCGCTGTAGGCGGCAAAGAAGAGCGTCTTTTGCTCAACCGCGATCGGGAGCGCAACGATCGCGGTCGGCGTTCCGACATTGCCGATGACCGTCAATACTTTGTCGCGATCGACCAGCTCCCGCACGTTCGGCGCGGTCCGCAATGGCTCGTAGCCGTCATCCAGCGCAACGAGACGCAGCTTGCGGCCGTGGACACCGCCGGCCCGGTTCGCCCGCTCCAGGCCTGTCTGCACGCCCCGGCGCATCGCCTGCCCCAGGGCAGCGGCCGGCCCGGTCAAGGCCGTCGACATCCCGAGAACAATTTCTTCCCGGGCGACCGCCTCGCTGGCAGCAAAGCCCCGCTCGGAAACGAGCAAAACGAGGCTCACGACCAACAGGAGCACCGCGCCGCGGTAATGCTGGCGTTTCCAGCGGGATGAAATGAGAGATAGCATCGGATTTTCGGCAAGGGCACTGCGATTTTGAAGACGGCATCCCCTGCCTGACCACCGGCTGCAAAAAAGATCCGAAGAGACAGCCCCTGCGGAATACGCTCTCCAACCAAGCACAAAGCATTCCTTCGGCGTCGCTACGCGTTGGTGGGGCCATGCCCTTGAGCGCGTTACCTAGGGCATGTGATACACTTCGATGCTGGCGGGTGTCTCGACGGGGCTCTCGGTGCCGGTGTCGAGTTACGCGCCGCTGGAGGCGGGGGTGACTTATGAGATGTGGCTGGTGGGTCACAACGCGCAGGGCGAAGGCCCGGCCAGCCCGCACGTCAATTACACGGCGCAGGGGTCGGTCGGCAGGCGGCGCGGGCAGGCGCCGGGGCATAGGAATGCGCTTGCGAGCGCCGGGGTGCGCCGTCACTTTGCCCGCTGTGCAGCTCGCCCGATTTCTCATCCTCCTGCTCGCCGCGGGATTCGTTAGCCGCGCCCTGGCCGCGGATTGGGAGGTCATCCGGGTGCAGGATCGCGACTACGTTTCCTTCGCAAACGTGGCGCAGTTTTACGGCTTCTCGAAGGTGGCGCAGATCAATCGCACGGTCTCGTTGCGCGATGATCGGCGCGGGCTGCGGGCGCAGGCTGGGACGAGTGAATTTCAGATCAATGGGGTGCGTTTTTTCAGCGACTTCCCGCTGCTCGCCCGGGGCGATGAGAATCTGATCTCGGCGCTCGACGTTTCCAAGATCATCGAGCCGGTCCTGCGTCCGAATAAGATCAGCGGCGCGCGCAAGATCGACACGGTGGTGCTCGACCCGGGACATGGCGGGCAGGATAGCGGGACGATGGGAGCGCGCGGGAATGAAAAGGGGTTCACGCTCGAGGTGGCGTTGACCGCGCGCGAACAACTCCTGCGCGCGGGGTTCAAGGTGGAAATGACCCGCAACGCCGATGAGGAGGCTTCGCTCGAGCAACGGGTCGCGTTCGCGAATCAATTCCCGAATGCGGTTTTCATCAGCATCCATTTTAATTCCGCGCCGGCGGGGTCGGGGGTGGAGAGCTACACGCTGGCCCCGGAAGGCGTCCCCTCGAATGCCTCGACCGAGACGCATCCTTCCTCGGCCGACACGCAATGGTATGAAGGCAACGCGCAGGACCCGGCAAACATCGCGCTCGCGGCGGCGGTGCACGCTTCGATTCTGTCGCGCGTCTCAGTCTTCGACCGCGGGGTGCGGCATGCGCGCTTCCAAGTCTTGCGCGACTGCAAGATCCCGGCGGTGCTGGTGGAGGCTGGTTTCCTGAACGACCCGGTGGAAGGGGGCCGCATCGCCACCCCGCAATACCGACAGGAGCTCGGGCAGGCGATTGCGCAGGCGGTCACGAGCTACAACCAGGCGGTGAATTTCGAGGCGACCGGGCCGACCTTCGTGGCCGCGGCGCGGAATCTCCCGGCGCACACCCGCTCGATCAACGAGTCGTTAGCCGCGGGCCGGCCGCCGGCCGCGCCCGCCCCCGAGGAGCCCTCGGCCGTGATCCGCCCTTCCGAATAAATGAGCGACCTGCCTCAGCCCAATGAGCCGCCGGCGCGGAGCCGGCCGATCGGGGTTTTCGATTCCGGGATCGGCGGGCTGACCGTGGTGCGGGCGCTGCGCGAGCTTTTGCCTAACGAGACGATTCGTTACCTGGGCGACACGGCGCGCGTGCCCTACGGCGGGAAAAGCGCGGCCACGGTCGAGCGTTACAGCCTCGAGATCGCGGGGATGCTGCTCGCGCAGAATTGCAAAACGATCGTGGTCGCCTGCAACACCGCTTCCGCCCTCGCCCTGCCGCGGCTCGAGGAAGAGAGCCCGGTCCCGGTCCTCGGCGTCATCCGGCCCGGTGCGGAAGCCGCCGTGGCCGCGACCCGCAACGGACACATCGGCGTGATCGGGACGCGCGCGACGATCAAGAGCGGGGCCTACGAGCGCGCGATTCAGGCGCTGGAGCCGGCGGTCCGCGTCTCGGCCCGGGCCTGCCCGCTTTTCGTGCCGTTGATCGAGGAGGGCTGGCTGGAGAGCGAGATCACGGACGGGATCATCCGACAATATCTGGAACCGCTCGTCCAGGATGGAGTCGATACGCTGGTCCTCGGTTGCACGCATTACCCGCTGCTCCGTGGTGCGATCGGGCGCTTTCTTGGGGACGCGGTGACGCTGGTGGATTCGGCGCAGAATTGCGCCGCGGCGGTGGCACGGTTGCTGGACGAGGAGGATTTGCGCGCCGCGCCGGGAGCCGCGGGACATCTCGCGGTGGCGTTGACGGATCCGCCCGATGCTTTTCTAGAGGTGGCGCGCGAGGCGTTACAGCTCGATCTCGGGACGGTGCAGCTGCGACAGGTGATCCACGGGAAGTAGGACACCGGCCGAACGCAGCCGGTAGGGCGAGACTCCGTCGAGCGAGGGAACGCTCGGCCAGAAATGACGCGCCTCCTCAGCTCGACGGAGTCTCGCCCTACCGAAAGGAACGCTCCGGAGGATCTGCCCCTTAACGCGTGCGCTATTTTCGCTTTGGCAGACGCGCGGCGACGAGGTCGTAGGAGTGGTCAATCATGCCGCGCAGCTCCGCGGCCGGGATCGCGCCGGTCAGCGCGACGGTGTTCCAGTGTTTCTTGTTCATGTGATAACCGGGCTGCACTTCCTCGTAGCGATCGCGCAAATCGAGGGCGCGCTCGGGATCACATTTCAGGTTTACGCGCGGCGGGACGTCGTCGAGCGAAGCGAGAGCGAACATCTTGCCACCGACCTTGAAGACGAGCGTGTCCTCGCCAAACGGCGTGCCCTCGGTCGCGCCCGGCTTCTGCAGGCAGTATTCGCGAAATTCCTCCAGGTTCACCGGCCAAGCCTAACGAATAGCGTCGCCCAACCGGCCGGCCAGCTCTGAGATCGGGACCCGCTCCTGCTCCATGCTGTCGCGGTGGCGCAGGGTGACGGTGTCGCGGAGGTCGGGATCGCGTTCGCCCAGGGTCTCGAAGTCAATCGTTAGGCCAAAGGGAGTGCCGGCTTCGTCCTGACGGCGGTAGCGACGGCCGATCGCGCCGGTTTCGTCGTAGAAAACATTCATCAGCGGGCGCAACAACGCCTGCACTTCGCGCGCTTTCGCGACCAGCTCGGGCTGGTTTTTTAGAAGCGGAAAGATGCCGGCCTTGATCGGCGCGATCCGGGGATGGAAACGCAACACGATGCGGGTTTCGCTTTTGCCCTTCTCGTCGATCACGGTTTCCTCGGCGTAGGCTTCGCAAATGAGCGCGAGGACGGTGCGATCGACGCCCGCACTCGGCTCGATCACGTGCGGGATGAAGCGGGCCTTGTTCTCCTCGTCGAAATAATCGAGCGACTTGCCGCTCGCCGTCTGGTGCTGGGTGAGGTCGTAGTCGGTGCGATAGGCGACACCTTCCAGCTCCTGCACGCCGAACGGGAAAGCGTATTCGATGTCGTAGGTACCCTTGGAGTAGAAGGCGCGGTCGCCGTCCGGCACGGTCAGGACGCGCAGTTTCTCCCGGGGCAGCCCGATGTTTTCGTAAAACTTGAGCCGCTCCTCGAGCCAGTAGTCGAGCAACTCCATCCCCTGCTCCGGCCGGCAGAAATACTCGAGCTCCATCTGCTCAAACTCGCGCGAGCGAAAAATGTAGTTGCGCGGGTTGATCTCGTTGCGAAAGGCCTTCCCGATTTGCGCGATGCCGAAGGGCAGCTTCTTGCGCGCGGTATCGAGCACGTTCTTGAACTGGACGAAAATGGACTGCGCGGTCTCGGGCCGGAGGTAGGCGATCGCGTCGGGATCGGCCGAGGCGCCCATCTGGGTCGAGAACATGAGGTTGAAAGGGCGCGCCTCCGTCAGGTCTTTGCCGCCGCAATTCGCGCATTGTTTCACGCCGTTTTTCTCCGGCAACTGGTCGGCCCGCAACCGCGCCTTGCAGGTGCGGCAATCGACCATCGGATCGCTGAAGGTGTCCTCGTGGCCGCTCGCCTTGAGGACCGCGCGATGCGTCAGGATCGCGCCATCCATCCCGACGACGTCGTCGCGTTCGCGCACCATCACGCGCCACCAGTAGTCCTTCAGGTTGCGCTTCAGCTCGACCCCGAGAGGGCCGTAATCCCAGACGCCATTCAGGCCGCCGTAAATTTCGCTCCCTTGGAAGATGAAACCGCGCCGCTTGCAGAGGCTGACGATTCTTTCCATCCGCTGCGGATCGGTTGTCATAAGAGAAGCCACGGATTTACACAGATGAACACAGATTAAATCACCCGGAACGAGCTCTTCTTATCTGTGAAATCCGTGTCAATCTGTGGCTGAAGAAATCCTGTTACTTCGCGACCGTGACCTCGGTCTTGACCGAGTTGGCGATGAAACAATTCTCGTGCGCGAAATGGTGCATCGCCTCGATGTCTTGCTCGGTCGGCTGATTGTCGCCGGAAAACTTCAGCTTCGGATGCAGCTCAACGCGGGTGATGGCGAGTTTGCCCTCGGCATTTTTCTCCATCTGACCAACTGCTTCGTCGACGTATTCGTCGAGCAGGAATTTTTTCTTACAGGCGGCGGCGAGGAAGGTGAGCATGTGGCAGCTGGAGAGAGCGGCGACGAACGATTCCTCGGGGTCGA
>JBBSLW010000002.1:0-44126 GCA_038233495.1 Chthoniobacterales bacterium
GAATTCCAGCTCGAGGCGAAACAGGATTACGTCAATGGCGACCCGGCCCGGCTGCAGCAGGTCTTTTGGAACCTGATCAAGAACGGCGTCAAGTTCACGCCCGAAGGCGGGCGGATTGTGGTCGAGACCTCCAACCTGAGCGACGACCGGATTGCCATCCGGACGATCGATACCGGGATCGGGATCGAGCCCGGGAAACTCGACAAGATCTTTAACGCCTTCGAGCAGGGGCAAAGCTCGATCACGCGGAAGTTCGGCGGGCTCGGGCTGGGGCTCGCAATTTCCAAGGCGATGGTGCGAGCACACGGCGGAACGGTCGCGGTCGAAAGCGAAGGCCTGGGCAAAGGCTCGGTCTTCTGCGTCGTGCTCAACACCGTGCCGACTCCGGCGGAAACGCATCCCGCCATCCCGGCCCGGTCGCCCGAAGAAGGGGAAAAGAAATCGCAAGCGCGGAAAGGTCATCTCCTGGTGGTGGACGATCACCACGACACCTGCATCGGCATGAAGATGCTGCTGGAACGCCGCGGCTACCGCATTACACTCGCCCACACGGCCGACCAGGCGATCGAGAAAGCGCAGGCGGAAAAGTTTGATCTGCTGATCAGCGACATCGGGCTGCCTGATCGCAGCGGCTACGAACTGATGCAGGAACTGCGGAGCAAAAGCAGCCTGCCGGGTATCGCCCTGAGCGGTTTCGGGATGGAGAACGACATCAGCAAAGCGCGTGCAGCCGGTTTCGCGGAGCACCTGACGAAGCCGATCAACTTCGACCGGTTGGACGAAGCGATCCGCAGCCTGCTCGTCGATTAACGAGCCGCCGGAGATCGTTAGGCTTTGGGCAGCCGGGCATCGACCAGCCCGCAAATGACGTGCAGGAGGAACTTGTGCGCTTCCTGGACGCGCGCGGTCGAATCCGAACGCACCAGGAGCTCGATCGCCGCCTGGCCCCGGGCCGGCCCGCCCTCCCGGCCGAGGAGCGCTACCGTCGTTAGGCCGCGGTTCTTTCCCTCTTCCAACGCGCGCAGGATGTTCTTCGAATTCCCGCTTGTGGTGATGGCGACGAGGACGTCGCCGACCTGGCCAAGGCCCGCCACCTGCCGGGCGAAGACTTCGTCGTAGCCGTAGTCGTTCCCGATCGCGCTCATCAGGCTGCCGCCCTGCGCGAGATTGAGCGCGGGGTAGGGCCGGCGATCGGTCACGAACCGGCAACCGAACTCAGCCGAGAAATCCGCCCCGTCCGCCGCGCTGCCGCCATTGCCGCAGACGAGCAACTTTTTCCCGCCGCAAAGACACTCGACCATCGCGTCGGCCGCCCGGCCGACCGGCTCGGCGAGCGCCTCCAGGGATTCAAAGGTTTGACAGGCGGCGCGGATGGAATCCTGCAAGTGTTGCGAAATGTCGGCCATGAAATTTTGTCTCCGGATTTTAGCTGGCAATTGCGCCGCCGATACAACCTGCGAGAGTTTGTTGCAACAGAAAGTGGCGTTCAACGCCCACAACTTTCTCCGATATCATGTTTCCGGCTTCTTCTTGACTAAAAGGTTCTGCCCTAACATCCAATCAGATGGCTCACGGCCCTGTTTGTTAGGCAAGGAGGCATCCCATATTCACCTTCCCCCGAAGGCTTTTCACCTCCGGCTCCACCGGTTCCCCAAGGGGAGCCATGCTCTCGCATTTGAATGCCCTCACTTTCGTCAATTGGGGCGTGGCGACATTTGGCATCACCTCGAGCATCGGCTTTCCAATCACGCGCCGTTCAATTTCGATCTCTCTGTGTTCGACATCTTCGTCGCGATCGCGGCCGGCGCGTCGATCGCGCTCGTGCCGGAAGGCCTGGCCGTTTTCCCGCTCCAGCTCTCCTCCTTTATAGGACCAGAAAATCACGGTTTGGTATTCCGTGCCGATGGTGCTCACGCTCCTGCAGGCCCGGGGCAAGCTGGAAGAGCGCGATCTTTCCGCGTTGCGGATCGTGCGTTTTGCCGGGGAAGTTTTCCCCACGAAACACCTGCGCACCTTGATGGAGAAGCTGCCTCACCCGCGCTACGCGAATCTCTACGGACCGACCGAGACCAACGTCTGCGCCGATTACGAAGTAGAGCCGCCCGCGCCGGAGCAAACCGCAGCCATCCCGATTGGCCGGGCGCTCGCGAACACCGATCTCATCGCGATCAGCGCGGATGGGAAAAGAGTCACCGCGCCCGGGGAAGAAGGCCTTCTCTACGCGCGCGGCTCGACCGTGATGCAGGGCTATTTTGGTCGCCCGGAGCTGACCGCCGGATGTTTCATTCCGAACCCCCTTTGCGGACGGACGGGAAGAAAAACTCTACTGCACGGGCGACTGGGTCACGCCCGACGAGAAGGGCAATTATCTCTTCATCGGGCGCAAAGATCCCATGATCAAAACCCGCGGCTACCGCGTTGAGCTGGGTGAGATCGAAGTGGTCATGGTCGCGCACCCGGCGGTGGACGAAGCGGTCGAATTGCCGATCCCGGATGAAGCAATCGGCAACACCATCCACGCGGTCGTGACGCTGGCCGACGGTGCGACCCTCGACTACATGCAACTCGAGCAACATTGCGCCGAAAAGCTCCCGGCTTACATGGTGCCCGAGAAGATCGAATTCCGAAAATCGCTTCCTCGCACCGACAACGGCAAGATCGACCGCCGCGGCTTGGTCAGCGAGATTGCTCCGTCCGCGTCGTAGCGCGCTCTTTGGGAAGCAAAACGGTCTGCGCCCGCTCGAGGTCGGCCGGGATCCCGATGTCGATGAAGATCCCCTCGGAAATCCATCCGCAGACCTTGCCGCCGAGTAGTTGCGGGAAAACATCGCGCTCCAGCGAGACGGCCTCGTTCCCGGGAAGCGCGCGCACGATCTCCCGGCGCAAAGATAGACGCCTGCATTGATTAACCCCGCGCCGGTGCGGCTGCCTTTCTCGACAAATTCAGTCACCCGCCCGTCGGGCGCGAGCGTGACACTCCCGTAGCGCGCGGCATCGGGCACGGCCTGCAGGACCATCACGACCTCGGCGCCTTGCGGGACAAAAATTTCCCGCATCGCGGCCAAGTTCCACTCCACGTAACTGTCGCCATTGAGCACCGCGATCGGGTCGCTCAGGCGCGGCTCGGCCAGCTTCAGCGCGCCGCCCGTGCCGAGCGGTTCGCGCTCGCGGGAATAATGGAGCCGCAGGCCGAGAGCGTCGCCGGCCCCGAAAAAAGATTCGATCTGCTCCGCCAGGTAGCCCGTTCCCAGAATCACTTCCTCGACTCCCTGCGCCCTGAGATTCTCGAGCAGCAACTGAAGAAACGGAACGCCCGCCACCGGTACCATCGATTTGGGCCGATCGCTCAAAACCGCCCGCAAACGCGTGCCGAGACCGCCGCAAAGCACAAATGCCCGCGGGGTTTCGTTTTGATCATCAGGAGTTTTCGGGACACAGTGCGACCCGACCTTAACCGCAGAACCTCCGCCCCGACAACCCGGGCCCGCCGGCGGGAGGGAATCGCGTTCGCAAAGACCCCGATCCCGGCGTATCTTCCCCTTCGCAAATTATGGATCAATTGGTCATCAAAGATTTACACGTTTCGATCGACGAACAGGAGATCATTCGCGGTCTCAGCCTCACCATTCCGAAGGGCGAAGTGCACGCCATCATGGGCCCGAACGGCTCCGGCAAAAGCACCCTCGCCAAGGTTCTCGCCGGGCATCCTGATTACACCGTTACCTCCGGCACAGTCCTGATGAATGGCGAAAACGTGCTCGATTTCGAGCCAGACGAGCGCGCGCGGAAAGGCCTTTTTCTCGCCTTCCAATACCCGAGCGAAATCCCCGGTGTCACGATCGCCAACTTCCTCCGGGCCGCCGTCCAGGCGCGGATGCCGGAGGGCGAAGAGCTCGAGGCGACCGACTACTATGCTGAGCTTTACAAGAAGATGGACCTGCTCGGGATGGATCGTTCTTTCACCTCGCGCTCGGTCAACGAAGGCTTCTCCGGCGGTGAGAAAAAACGGAACGAGATTCTGCAGATGGCGATGCTCACTCCCGAGTTCGCGGTCCTCGACGAAACCGACAGTGGGCTCGACATCGATGCGCTGAAAGTGGTCGCGCAGGGCGTGAATTCACTGCGCGGTCCGAAGCTTGGCGTCCTCCTCATCACCCATTACCAGCGGCTTTTGAATTACATCGTGCCCGACCACGTGCACGTCATGGTCCGCGGCCGGATCGAGTTGAGTGGCGGCAAGGAACTGGCCCTGCAGCTTGAGGAAAAAGGATACGACTGGGTCCGGGACGACATCACCGAACCGGCCCTCGCCTAACAAGGAGACTGAAATGGTTAAGCAAAATACGACTCTCGATATCGAACGGAACCTCGGCAATTTCGCCTATCCGGAAACGCACACCCACGATGCCGGTACCGGCCTGACCGAGAAGACGATTCATTACATCTCGGATGTGAAACAGGATCCGGATTGGGTCCGCGAGTTCCGGCTCAAGGCCCTGCAAACCTTTCTCAGCAAACCGATGCCGACGCATTGGGCGAGCAAGGATCTCGAGGCGATCGTCTTCGACAAAATCCGCTACTACCTGAGCGGCGGCATCCAGCCAAAGCGCACGTGGGAAGAAGTGCCCGACGACGTCAAGCGCACCTTCGAGCGGCTCGGCATCCCCGAGCAGGAACGCAAGTTCCTCGCCGGCGTCGAAGCGCAATTCGACAGCGAAGCGGTCTACTCCAACATCAAGAAAGCGGTCGGCGAACAAGGCGTCATCTTTGTCGGGAGCGCGGATGGATTGAAGGAGCACCCGGAAATTTTTCGGAAATGGTTCGGCAAAGTCATCCCGACCGGCGACAACAAATTCAGCGCGCTCAATAGCGCGGTCTTCAGCGGCGGCTCCTTCATCTATGTCCCGCCGGGTGTGAAAGTAAAACACCCGCTCCAGGCCTACTTCCGGATCAACGCCGAGAACTTCGGCCAGTTCGAGCGCACCCTCATCATCGTCGATGAAGGCGCGGAGCTGACCTACATGGAAGGCTGCACCGCACCGAAATTCAACACCGCCACGCTTCACAGCGCGGTTGTCGAGCTGGTCGCGATGAAGGGCGCCAAGATCCAGTACATCACGGTCCAAAACTGGTCGAACAACGTCTTTAACCTCGTGACCAAGCGCGGTCTCGCCCATGAAGAAGCGGAAGTGAAATGGATCGATTGCAACATCGGCTCGCGCCTCACAATGAAATATCCGGGCGTGGTCATGAAAGGCCGCAAAGCCCGCGGCGAAGTGATTTCGATCGCGCTCGCCGGCGACGGCCAGCATCAGGACACCGGCGCGAAGATGGTGCACGCCGCCGATGAAACCACGAGCAACATTATTTCCAAGAGCATCTCGATCGGCACCGGCCGCGCCACTTATCGCGGTCTTGTTCACGTGCCGAAGCATCTCAAGAACTGCAAGAACAACACCGAATGCGACGCGCTGCTGATCAACGCCAACAGCCGCACCGACACCTATCCCGCGATCACCGTCCGCGGCACCGGCAACGCCGTGCAGCACGAAGCGAGCGTCAGCCAGGTCAGCGCCGAGCAGATTTTTTACATGCAGCAGCGCGGCCTGACCGAAGCGCAGGCGATGAGCCTGAGCGTGAACGGATTCGTGAACGATCTCGTCCGCCAGTTCCCGATGGAATATTCGGTCGAACTGAAGCGCCTGATCGAACTTGAGATGGAAGGCTCTGTCGGCTAGGTTTTCGCCCGCAGAACGGACGCAAAATGACGGCGGTCTTTGGGGCCGCCGTTCGCGTCTCTGCCCGTTATGGACCCGTCCGCTGTTCTGGAAAAGACTGCCGCCATTGTGCCCGAGAACGCTGCCATCCTCGGTGGGCCGCAGAGCCGCGGCGATGACTCGCGACCGGCTTGGTTTGGCGATCAACAGCAGTCCGCCTGGACCCAATTCCAGAGCCTGCCCATGCCGGTGCGGACCGATCAGGCCTGGCGTTTCTCGAATGTCGGCGCGCTCGATCTCTCGCCCTTTTCCTTGGCCCGGCCCTTAGCGGAAGCGGATGGACGCGAAGTTCTCGAGCGTTCCGTCGGCCTCGACGAAACCTGCGGCCGCCTCGTTTTTGCCGACGATCATTTCCTGGAGCGCGACGTTCTCTCGGAAAAATTGCGCAACGCCGGCGTGATCTTCCAGCCGCTCGAGCGCGCCATGATCGAGCACGAAGATTTGTTCCGGCGCCATTTCATGAGCCAGCCGGCCACGCTCGGGTCGGCCAAGTTTGCCGCGCTTCACGAAGCCTTCGTGCGCTCAGGCACCTTCCTCTACGTGCCGCGCGGCGTGGAAGTGGAATTGCCGCTCGAGACTTTCCACTGGTTGCACGCCGAGAACGCCGCGATTTTCCCGCACACCCTGGTCGTGGCCGACGAGCTCTCGAAGGTCACCCTGGTCGAATATTTTCGCTCGACTGACCGCACCCGCCCGGGTTTCGCCTGCGGCGTGAACGATCTCATCGTCGGGGCCGGCGCGAAGGTCACCTATATCTGCGCGCAGGACTGGAGCGATCACACGCTCAGCATTCAGATCAATGCCACCACCGTCGCGCGCGACGCCACCGCCCTGAACCTTCATCTCGGGCTCGGTGGAAAATATTCTCGCCTCGAAAGCCTCAGCCGCCTCGCCGGCGAAGGTGCGCATAGCGACATGCTCGCGGTCGCGATCGGCACCGAGACGCAGGAATTCGACGCCCGCACCCTGCAGGATCACGCCTCGCCGCACACCTTCAGCGATCTGCTTTTCAAGAACGCGCTCACCGGCAGCGCGCGGAACACTTTTGGCGGCTTGATTCGGGTCGAGCCCCAGGCGCATTTCACCGATGCCTACCAAAAAGTGAGAAACCTTCTCCTGAGCGACGACGCCGAGGCGAACTCCATGCCCGGCCTCGAGATCCTCGCCGACAACGTCAAGTGCAGCCATGGCGCCACCTCCGGCCAGCTCGATGAGGACGAAATGTTTTACCTCCTCGCGCGTGGCATCCCGGCGCCGGTCGCGCGGGAGTTGCTGGTCGGCGGTTTCCTCAACGAAGTCCTCGAGCGTCTCTCCGACCCGGTGCTGGTGGCGAAACTCGAGGCGTTGATCGCCGCCAAGTTCGCGCGCCGCGCACGTTAATAGGTTGCTTCATTTTTGCGCGGCGGGTATTCTCTCGTTCGCATGGACGTGAGCGGCACCATCGAACGAATCCTGAGCCAGAAGAATCGTGCAATCTGGTCCATCGCTCCCGACGCCACGGTCTACGACGCGATCGCCCTCATGGCCGAGAAAAACATCGGCGCGCTCCTCGTGATGGAGAACGAAAAACTCGTCGGCATCGTCTCGGAGCGCGATTACTCGCGCAAGGTGATGCTCCGCGGGAAAACTTCCCGGACCAGCACGGTGCGCGAGATCATGACGACGGAACTCACGACCGCGAACCCGCGCGAAACGGTCGAGGAATGCCTTCGCTTCATGACCGAAAAGCGCATCCGCCATTTGCCGATCATCGTCGATGGCGACCTGCGAGGCGTTATCTCGATTGGCGACTTGGTCAAGCAGGTCATCAACGTGCAGAGCGCCACGCTCGACCAGATGCGCGACTACATCGCCGGCGGTTACCCGTCGTAGCCCGTTCCGGCAAAACCGGACGAGCCTAAAGTCGCCAGACTGTCTCGCCCCCGACGATCGTCCGCACCGCGCGGCCCTTCAGTTTCCGACCGTCAAACGGCGTGTTCCGCGAGGCCGACTCGAAAACGCCTGCGTCGACTGTCCATTCCAAATCCGGATCGATCAGCGTGAGATCAGCCGGCGCGCCTAACGACAAGGTGCCGCTCTCCAGCCCGAGCAGCTTCGCCGGGTTCACGGTCAGCATCTCGATCAGCCGCGGCAGCCCGATCGTCTTGTTCCGGTGCACAAGAAGATCGAGGAAAAGCCCCAGCTCCGTCTCCAGTCCGAGGATTCCGAAAGGCGCGGCATCGAACTCCACTTCTTTCTCAAAGCGGGCGTGCGGCGCATGATCGCTCGCCAGGATGTCGAGCGTGCCGTCAGCGATCCCGGCGAGCAGCGCATCGATATCGCGCTGCGTCCGGAGTGGCGGATTCATCTTGAAGTCGGTCTCGAAATTCTGGATCGATTCATCGGTCAGCGCGATGTGATGCGGGCAGACTTCGCCGCTGATTTTTACTCCGCGCGCCCGGGCTTCCCGCAGGAGCCGCACGCTCCCGGCCGCGCTGATGTGCTGGCAATGAATCCGGTGATCGCATAATTCCGCGAGCAGGACGTTGCGCGCCACGATCGCTTCCTCGCCCGCACTCGGCCAGCCGGGGAGACCGAGCAGCGTGCTCCAGTAACCTTCATGGACGAGTCCGGTGCCGACCAAGTTGTAATCCTGGCAATGATCGAACACCGGCACCCCGACCATCCGCGCATACTCAACCGCGCGCCGCATCAACTCGTTGTTCTGCACGCAGCGGCCATCATCGGTGATCGCGACCACGCCGGCCTGGGCGAGGGAACCGATCGGCGCCAGCTCTTCTCCGGCGAGGTTTTTCGAAATCGCACCCGTCGGCAAAACGCGCACGCAGGCCACCTCGGCGGCGCGATCCTTGATCCAGGCGATCGTGCCCGGGCTGTCGGCCACCGGCGAAGTATTCGGCATGCAAACCACGGTCGTAAATCCTCCTGCCGCCGCCGCGCGCGCGCCGGACTCGATCGTTTCTTTCCAGCTGAAACCGGGCTCACGGAAGTGGACGTGGAGATCGATGAGCCCGGGACTAACAATCAACCCCGTCGCGTCGATTGTTTCGTGTTCGGATTTTTTGCCGGAGGTTTCCGGTCGTTCCGCAATCCGGCCGTCGACGATGAAGAGATCTCCGACCTCATCGCGCCCGTTGGCCGGATCGATGATTCTGCCGTTGGCGATCCGTACCATCGTCTTCATTTCGCTACCCCTCCGCAGAGATAAAGCACCGCCATCCGCACCGCGAGACCGTTCGTCACCTGGTCGAGGATGACGCTTTGCGGGCCGTCGGCCAGTTCGCTGTCGATCTCGACTCCGCGGTTGATCGGGCCGGGATGCATGATCAAACAATCCGGCTTCAGGAGTTTGGCGCGCGCTTTCGTTAGGCCAAAAAGACGGATGTATTCGCCCAGCCCGGGGAAATATTCCTTCCGTTGCCGCTCATGCTGGATGCGAAGCAGGTTGACCACATCGACGGTCGGCAGGACCTCGTCGAGCCGATGCGAGACCGTGACTCCGAGCTGCTCAAACTCCCGCGGCACCAGCGTGCTCGGCCCGACGAGCGTAACGCGCGCGCCCATTTTCAGGAGCGCAAAGATATTCGAGCGGGCGACCCGGCTGAAAAGAATGTCGCCCACGATCGCGATGTGCAGCCCCGCCACCGTCCCTCTTTTTTCGCGAATGGTGTAGAGATCGAGCAGGCCCTGGGTCGGATGCTCGTGCGCGCCGTCGCCGGCATTGATCACGCTCGCGCCGATGCGACTGGCGAGGAACTGCGGCGCGCCGGCCGAGCTATGCCGGAGCACGATGAGGTCGGCGTGGTTCGCTTCCAGGACCCGGGCCGTGTCCTTGAGCGTTTCGCCTTTCGTTAGGCTGGAGGTGGCCGCGGAGATATTGATGATGTCGGCGCTGAGCCGCTTGGCCGCGAGCTCGAAGGAAGTGCGGGTGCGCGTGCTCGGCTCGATGAAAAGGTTGATCAACGTCTTGCCCTGGAGCGCCGGGACTTTCTTCACCTCGCGGGTCCCGACCTGTTTGAACGCGTCGGCCGTTTCCAGGACGAGGTTGATCTCCTCTGCGGAGAGCTCGCGCAGGCCGAGGAGATCTTTTCGTGTCCAGGTGGTTTTCATGACTTCATCAGCCAAACGCCGTCCGGCTCATTGTCGATCGTCTCCAACCGGACACGCACCTTTTCGTTAGGCGCAGTCGGCAGATTTTTACCGACGAAATCGGGCCGGATCGGGAGCTCGCGATGACCGCGATCGATCAGGGTGGCGAGTTGGACGGCTGCCGGGCGCCCGAAGGAGCCGATCGCGTCCATCGCCGCGCGGCAGGTGCGGCCGGTGAAAAGCACGTCGTCGATCAGTATGATGGTGCGCGCCTCGAGCGGGAGCGGGAGTTGCGAGACCCGGACGACGGGGAGCGCGCTCCGCGTTCCGATGTCATCCCGATGCATCGAGACGTCGATCACGCCGGTCGCGACCTGCACCTCGGCGATGGTCGCGATCTCGGCCTGGATGCGCCGGGCCAGCTCGACCCCGCGCGCCGGGATGCCGACAAGGACGAGCGCGGTAAGGTCGCCGTGGCGCTCGATAATTTCATGCGCGATCCGCCGGAGCGCACGCCGCATTGCTTCCGCATCGAAGATGCGGACCGCGTCGGTTTCGTCAGGTATGCGGGTATTGCTCATTTTCCTTCGCGACCTCACTGGATCGCCTTAAAGGAAACGCGCGAGATCAGGCCGATGCTTTCGCCTGCCGGCTCTCGCGCATTCTTCGTTCGCGCCAATGGGAGCGATGTTTCACGATCCAATCGAGAAGCGCCTTCTCAAAGCCAATGTCGGATCCGGCTTTCTCGCTCTCGATCCATTTGTGTTTTAAAATCTCTTCGCGCTCGGCCAGGAACTCCTTGTAGAGCACCGAATTTTTGAGAAAGTGCGCGCCCGCGTCATCGGTAGAATCCATGGCTCCGTTGTCGTTCATTTCTACTCTCCGGTTCGTTTAAGCATTAGACGAACCGGCGCGCCGGTTATTTAGGTCAGGTCGAAGCGAGATGGCAAGCATTACGTTGTCGGCAGCGTCTCGCGGAGCCCGCTCGCAATCCTTTGAAATTCCAGACTGACCGGCGATTCCCTGTTCTCGGCCGTCACCGGCATTCCCCGATCGCCGGATTCGCGCGTCGCGATATCGATCGGCACCTGGCCGAGCAACGGAACTTTGATCCGCTTCGCTTCGCGTTCGCCGCCGCCGTTGCCGAAGATGTCGAAACGCTGGCCATCGGAGGGCGAAATGAAATAGCTCATGTTCTCGATCAAGCCGAGTACCGGCACGTTCACTTTCTCGAACATAGCGGAGGCTTTGCGCGCATCGATCAGCGCCACTTCCTGCGGCGTGGTCACGATGATCGCGCCGGCCAGCGCGACGGTTTGCACGATGGTGAGCTGGATGTCGCCGGTCCCCGGCGGGAGATCGAGAATCAGGTAATCGAGTTCGCCCCATTCGACCTGCCGCAAGAACTGCTGCGTATAGCGCGTCACCATCGGCCCGCGCAAGATCGCCGGCGCGGAATCGTCGAGGAGAAAACCCATCGACATGAGACGCAGGCCATACTGCTCGATCGGGACGATGCGGTTCTCCTCCGTCGCCATCGGGCGTTCGCGCGAGCCAAACATCATCGAAATGCTCGGCCCGTAAATGTCGCAATCGCACAAGCCGACCGCGGCGCCGGTTTGCTCCAGCGCGACGGCGAGATTGGCCGCGACGGTCGATTTGCCGACGCCGCCCTTGCCGCTCGCGATGGCGAGGACGTGTTTGATCCCGGCGATCTTGGTCGCGCCCACTCCGGCCGCACCGCTCCCGGCGGGCGGCGCCTGGATATCGACCCGTACTTTCGCTTCGCGCACCCCGGCGAGATTGCGCAGCGCAGCTTCCGCCTCGTTTTTGATCGTCTGCGGAATGGCCGGGTCGTTCGTGGCGAGCGCGAGCTGCACGACGACGTCGCCGTTCTGCGCGCTCACGCCTTTAACAAGGCCAAACGAAACGATGTCGCGACTAAAGCCGGGATATTTTACGGTTTTGAGCGCTTCTTTAATCTGATCCTCGGAGACAGCCATGAGAGAGGGAAGTTACGGAGCGTCGCTGCAGAGTAAAGAAGCGGAGCCTCCCGGACGGCAAACCCGGTATGCGATCTGCTTGGAAGAAGGCACATGCGACGGATTCAACTCAGCGGCCGCGAGCGCGCCGTGCTCAAGGCTATCGGTTTTGCCGAAGCGATCCCGGGATCGGCCGTGGCGGAACATACCAACATGCCGGCAGAAGACCTGGCCGATATCTTCAACGCGCTACTCTCGGCCGGCTATGTCGAGAGCAGGCCCTATCGCGAGCAGATCTCAAACGAAGAGATGCTGACGACGGAGTTCGAGGTGAACCCAAGCTACGTGCACGAGCTGCGCGCCTCGATGAAGCGCTCGTGGGCCTAACGAATCAGGCGGAGGCCGCCTGAGCTGCGCGGTTCTCCGCGCTCCGTTCGCCGAAAAGCTGGCGAATCACATCTTCGACCGGCAATTCCTGCACGTTGATATCGGAGACGGAGCAGGCGCTGAGCAATTCGCGCGAGACCGCGGTGACCCGGGCTCGCGGGACTTTGAGCTGCACGCTGACCGGCGTCTGCTCGACCACTTCGCCAAGCGCGGAAAAATCGCGCTCCTGTTTTTCATCGAAAGTCAGGCTGATGACCTTATGCCCGGAGAAGCGATCGATGATCGCGCTGAGCGGTCCGTCGAAGAAAATCTTCCCGTGATCGATGATGATGACGCGGTGACAGAGCTCCTGGATGTCCTGCATGTAATGGCTCGTCAGCATCGTGACGATGCGATGCTCCTGGTTGTACTGGCGGAGGAATTCGCGCACCCGTTGCTGGCTCACGACATCGAGGCCGATCGTCGGTTCATCGAGGAAAAGAACCTTCGGCTCATGAATCAGGGCTGAGATCAGCTCCATCTTCATCCGTTCGCCTAACGACAGCTCGCGCACCATCACGTTCATCTTGTCCTCCACCTCGAGGAGCTCGCTCAGGCCGCCGACCACTTTCTTGAAGCGCGCCCGATCGATCCCGTAAATCGCGCGATTCAATTCGAGCGATTCCTGCGCCGGCAGATCCCACCAGAGCGCATTCTTCTGGCCCATGAGCAGACTGAATTGTCGCTTCATCTCGTCGCGCCGTTCCCAAGGCACGAAACCGAGGACGCGTGCCTGGCCCGAGGTGGGATTGAGCAGCCCGGAGAGCATTTTCAGCACAGTCGTTTTGCCGGCGCCATTTGGGCCGAGGAAGCCAACCAGCTCGCCCTCCTCGATCGTGAAGGAGATGTCGTCGGCCGCGCGGGTCTCTTCGTACTTCCGCTTCACGAGACCTTTGACCGAAGCCCAAAGCCCGCTCGCTTTGCGATAGGTGCGGTAAACTTTGGTCAGGCCGGAGGCTTCGATCGCGCTCATTGACAGAGGAAACTAGAGTTCTACTATTTTGGTATGGGTGCTACTACCGTAAAGCTAGATGGAGAACTGCTGCGAGCAATCGCAACGGTGAAACCACGCAAGCAAACCCTCTCCGCGTATGTCCGGGAAGCATTGCAGCGCGATCTTCGACGGCAACAGATGCGCCATGCCGCCGAAACTTACATGAACCTCCTTCGAACCAATGGCGCGGAACGGGCTGCGATGGATGAATGGGAGGCCGCGCCGCTGGCCACGACGCCGCGGACTCGTCGCAAATGAAGCGCGGCACGATCTTGTGGATCAATCTGGAGGATGCCAGGCCTCCCGAATTTGGAAAAACGCGACCAAGCATCGTCGTCTCAATTTCTGAACACAATGCTCATCTCGAAACAGTGGTGGCCATCCCTCTCTCGACGCAGGCTCCCGAAGTCTGGCCTTTGCGCCTCAAATTGGAGCTGGTCGGGCAGAAACCCAGCTATGCGGTTTTGCCGGGAATTCGACAGGTTAAGAAGACGCGTCTCCTCGACGTGATCGAGATCGCACCAACGCAATTCATGCACGTGTTGGATCGGGCGCTCTCTGCTTATCTCTCGGATTAAGTGGTGCTCCCGGTCAGGCCGCGCTCGAGTGCGCCTTATCCGGCCGTTTTTTCAACAGGGGCAGCACTTTTTCCACCAGCGCGTCGCTCGTTAGGCCGTGTTTCTGGCGCAGGATCGGGATGGTCCCGTGCTCGATGAATTGATCGGGCCAGCCGATCCGCACGACCGGGGTGTTGATCCGGTTCTCGTGCAGGTGTTCCATCACGCCACAGCCGAAACCATTGTGCAGGACGTGGTCTTCAAGGGTGCAGATGACCTGGCAGCCACGGGCGAAAAACTCGAGCGTGCCGGTGTCGAGCGGCTTGATCCAGCGCGGGTTAATCAGCGCGACCGAATAGCCTTGCGCCTCCAGTTTTCGGGCCGCCTCCTCTCCCATCTCAAACATGTTCCCGAGACCGAAGATCGCGACATCCTTGCCGTGCTGCACGACCTCGGCCTTGCCGATCTCGAGCAGTTTTGGGGTCGCCTTTGGCTTCGCGCCCGTGCCCGGTCCGCGCGGATATCGCACCGCGATCGGGCCGGCTTCGTAGTTCGCCATCGTCCAGAGCATGTCGACGAATTCGTCCTCGTCCTTCGGCTGCATGTGCACGATGCCGGGGACGGGGCGGAGGTAGCCAATGTCGAAAACGCCGTGGTGCGTCGGGCCGTCGTCGCCGCTCAGGCCGGCGCGATCCATGCAGAGCGCGACGTTCAGGTTCTGGAGCGCGATGTCATGAATAATCATGTCGTAGGCGCGTTGCATAAAGGTCGAGTAGATGGTGAGGAAAGGCTTCAATCCCTGGGTGGCGAGGCCGCAGGCGAAAAGCGCGGCGTGTTCCTCCGCGATCCCGACGTCGTAGTAGCGGTCGGGATGTTGCGCTTGGAAAAAGCCGAGGCCGGTTCCGCTCGGCATCGCGCCGGTGATGGCCACGATCTTGCGATTCGTGTCGGCAAATTTGCCTAACGATTTCCCGAGCACCTCCGAATAGGTCGGCAGCGTCGCGGCCGCCGTCTCGCCGGTCGCGGCGGTAAATTTCCCGAGCCCATGGAATTTATCCGGCTTGGCGATGGCCGGCTCGTAGCCCTTGCCTTTTTTCGTCAGGATGTGGAGCAGGACCGGCTCTTCCTGTTTCTTCAAAAACTCGAAGGTCCGGGTCAGGAGCGGGATGTCGTGCCCGTCGATCGGCCCGTAATAACGGAGGCCGAGTTCTTCAAAAATCACGCTCGGGAGAAGCAGATTCTTCACCCCTTCCTCGACTTTGTGCGCGAGGTGGAGCATGCCTTTACCCGCGACCGCCTTGATGAAACGCCCGGCCTTTTCGTGGAGATGCGCGTAGGTTGGGTTGGTCGCAATGTTATTCAGGTAGGCCGCGATCGCGCCGACATTTTTCGCGATCGACCACTCGTTGTCGTTCAAGACCACAATGAAGCGCTTCGTCTGCGCCTTGACGTTATTCAGCGCCTCATAGCTGATCCCGCAGGTGAAGGCGGCATCGCCCGCCACCACGACCACGTTCTCATCCCCGCCTAACAAATCGCGCCCGACCGCCATCCCAAGCCCCGCGGAAAGCGCGGTGCCGGCGTGGCCCGCGCCGTAGACATCATGCTCGCTCTCGGTCCGGAGGAGGAAACCGTTGAGCCCTTCGTACTGTCGCATGGTGTGGATGCGATCGAGCCGGCCGGTAAACATCTTGTGCACGTAACCCTGGTGGCTGACGTCGAAGACGAACTTGTCGTGCGGGGTGGTGAAGACCCGGTGGAGCGCGATGGTCAACTCGACCACGCCCAGATTCGGGCCGAGGTGACCCCCGGTTTCCGAGAGTACCTTGATCAGCTCATCGCGCACTTCCTGCGCAAGCTGCGGGAGACTTTCTTCCGGCAACGCTTTCACGTCAGCCGGGGATTGAATTCCCGTGAGCAAACGCTGCCTTTCCGTGGGTGTCTCAGAAGAGACTGACGTCGACATTTTCTGGTTCTCCTTTTGGTTCAGGCTCAGCCGCGACGGACGCGGCGGAGGGTTCAAATTCTTTCACGACCGGTTTTCCGGCGCTGTTGCGGGTGATGATTTCGATGCGTTTCTCCGCCGCGGCGAGGCGTTCCTGGCAGACCTTGACCAGTTTCATCCCCTCCTCGTAGCGCACGATTAAATCTTCCAAAGGAAGATCGCCGGATTCCATTTTCTCCACGATCTCCTCGAGCCGTTTCATGGCGGGTTCGAAGTGCGCTTCGGGAGCGGGCTTCTTCACTTGGTTCGACATAACGGCAAGGGAGCAATTAAGCATAGGCAGCCCAATTAAAAAGCCGGACTTGGCCGCCGGCCCCCTGCGGAAGTAGCCCGCCACGAGGAGCGAAGACTGGCGGAGAGGCAGCCGTGGCACACCGGCTGCTGATTATCGAATTCGTTAGTCCACAGCGATGACCACGCCCAAGCGCATCCTCTTGATCGATCATGAACCGCACCTGACCGCGGTCGTGGGATCGGCCCTGCAGGCGACCGGGCAATACCTGATCCGGCAGGAAAGCCACAGCCGCAGCGCCCTTCATGCGGCCCTCCATTTTCAGCCCGACCTGATCCTGCTCGACGCCGCCTCGCAGCATTTCGAGCTCGACCGGGTCGCGCAACAGATTCATGCCAATGCATCGCTGCACGATGTCCCGGTGGTGTGCCTGACCAGCATTGCGGCCAACGGAATGATCGGCTCGGTCGGGTTTCTCGGCGGCTACACCTTCATGGCGAACCCGTTTCAGCTCTCCGATATGGTGAGCTGCATCGCCGAGATTCTGGAAGATCAGCTTTCGGCGGATTAAACTTCTCCCAAATCCTGGAACGACCCTCCGATCTCGCGTTGGAAGCGTTGGGTTCACATTCCCCACTTGTCCGCACGCGATCGTCGGCCAACTTCTCGCCATGACCAACCCCACCTCAGTGAAAGACGCTTTGCAAAGCGCCGGCCCGTCCGACGCCGTCCTCGTGCAGGGCTGGGTGCGCACCCGTCGCGACTCGAAAGACTTCTCTTTCATCGAGCTGAACGACGGCTCGTCCCTGCGCAACCTGCAGGTGATCGCGAAAAGCACGCTGCCGAATTATGCCGCCGTCCAGCGCCTCATCACGGGCGCGTCCATCATCGTGCGCGGCCCGCTTGTCGCCTCCCAGGGCAAAGGCCAAAGCTGGGAGGTGGTCGCCGATTCGATCGAGATCGTGGGCGCATCCGACGACAGTTATCCGCTGCAGAAAAAGGGGCACACTCCCGAGTTCCTGCGCGAAATCTCGCACCTGCGGCCGCGTTCGAATCTCTTCGGCTCGGTCTTTCGCGTCCGGAGCCGGCTCGCCTTTGCCGTGCACCAATTTTTCCAGGATCGCGGTTTTGTTTACGTGCACACACCGATCATCACCGGGAGCGATTGCGAAGGGGCCGGCGAACTCTTCCGCGTCACCACGATCAACCCGAAATACCCCCCGCACCTGCCTAACGGCGAGATTGATGACGCGCAGGATTTCTTCGCCCGCCGCACTTACCTCACGGTTAGCGGGCAGCTCGAGGCCGAGGCTTTCGCCTGCGCGCTCTCCAAGGTCTACACCTTTGGCCCCACTTTCCGGGCGGAGAATTCCAACACCTCGCGCCACGCCAACGAGTTCTGGATGATCGAGCCCGAGATGGCCTTTTGCGATCTGAACGGCGACATGGATCTGGCCGAGGAGCTCGTGAAATATCTGGTTCGCGACATCCGGGAAAAATGCCCGGACGAGTTCGGGCTCTTCGCCAAGTTTGTCGACAAGGAATTGCTCGCGCGTCTCGAATTTGTCGTCGAGCGGCCCTTCCAGCGGATCAGTTACACCGAGGCAGTCGAGCTGCTTCGGGAGAGCGGGGAGAAATTCGAGTTCCCGGTCGAGTACGGCCTCAACCTGCAATCCGAACACGAGCGCTGGCTGACTGAGAAACATTTCAAATGTCCGGTCACGGTCTTCAATTACCCGAAGGAAATTAAGCCATTCTACATGCGCCGGAACGACGACGACAAAACCGTGACCGCGATGGACTTGCTCGTGCCTGGGATTGGCGAAATCGTCGGCGGCAGCCAGCGCGAGGAACGGCTCGAGGTTCTCGAAGGAAACCTGCGCCAACACAAGATGAATCTGGACGACTACAAGTGGTATCTCGACCTGCGACGCTACGGCACCGTCCCGCATGCCGGTTTCGGTCTGGGCTTCGAGCGCATGCTCATGTTCGTCACCGGAGTGACGAACATCCGCGACGTGATCCCGTTTGCCCGCACCCCGGGCAGCGCGGAATTCTAGTCGTTAGGCGCGCGTCGTTCGCCCTGTAGCTCGTAGGTTTTGGCGACGGAAAGAAATTCGTAGAAACCGTGCATGCGCGCGAAGTAATACCCTTCCCGCCCGTCGAGAAAACCTTTTTGCCAGAGGTAAACGTAAAGGAAACGAAGGAGCGGGCGAAAAGGCAGGCGCTGCGAGAGCTGCTTCAGCTTGCGGCGTTGCGCGACCCGCGCGCTCTGTAATTCGCCGCGCTCCTGCCCGGAACGATCGGCCAGCGCGAGCCGCGCTTCCCAGTTCGAATAGCGATTGTGTTTCTCGACGAAAACTTCAACCGAAGGGAAAGCATAATGATCGAGCTCGCTCCGCAGCCGGCCGGTCGGCCCCTGCACGACAACGTGCTCGTGCACTTCGTTGTCGCCGCTCGCGGTCGCCACCTCGGCCAGCTTCTCGTAACGGCCTAACGAGTGGCGAAAAAGGCGCAAATTCCAATTCGGATAATAAGCGTGCCGAAGCCAGCGCCCCATGAACATGAAGCGGCGATTGATCCAGTACCCGGCGAGCGCGCCCGCCTCCGCAATCGCTTTGCGAAACTCGGCCTCCGCTCCCTCCGGCAGCACTTCGTCGGCGTCGAGAATGAAAACCCATTCATTGCGGAAGGGCAGATTCTCGAGCGACCAGTTCTTCTTTTTCGGCCAGGTGCCATTGAAGGCGAACTGCACGACCTGCGCGCCAAAATCTTCCGCGATCCGTTGCGAGCCATCGGTGCTCTCTGAATCGACCACGAAAATTTCATCGGCCCACGCCACCGAGGCGAGGCAGCGCGGCAGATTGCCCGCTTCATTCCGGATCGGCACGATGACCGAGACCGGCAGGGAGCGCTTCTCCATGGCGGAATTTGCAGGCATCGATTCCCTCAGCGCGGACGCAGAACGCGACAGGGATTCCCGGCCGCGAAGACATTTTCCGGCACGTCCCGCGTCACGACCGAACACGCGCCCACCACCGCGCGCGCTCCCACCTTGACACCTGGCATGACGAAGGCGCGCGCCCCGATAAACGCATCTTCCCCGATCGTGATCTTCGCGACCACGAGCGGGAGCGCGGGGTCGTTAAAATCGTGGCTACCCGCGCTCAGGTAAACTTCCTGCGCGACGACCGCGCGCGCTCCGATCTCGATCTCGCCGAGGCTGTAGGTATTCGCGCGATCGCCGAGGCAGGCGCGATCGTGCAGGGTCAGGTTCCAGGGAATCGTGATCCGGGCGCGCTGATGGACGAAGGGCGTCCCGTGAATTTTTGCATCGAAAACGCGGAGCCAGAAAAGCCGCCAGGGATTGGCCGGCTTCGGAGTCCAGACGCAGAAGAGACACCAGGTAAACTCCCAGAGGATGCGCAGGACTCGCTCGCTCGCCGGCCAGGGCGAGGCAAACTGCGAAGCCTGGTCAGCGTCGACGTTTTTCAGCGGCTCAGTCATTCGTTAGGCTTCACTCTCGCGCAGACTCTCGAAATCGTCGAGATAACGCTGCGCGACTTTCTCGACTGCGAATTCCGCCGCTTGCGCGCGGGCCGCTTCCCCGATCCGGCGGATCTCCTCGCCGCCCAACCCGAGCAGGTCGGCCAGGCGCCGGGCCAGATTTTTTTCCGGCTCCGGGTCGCGATGATCAAAGACGAAACCAGTCGCACCGTCGGCAATGTAATCACGAAAACAGGGAAGAAGGGAGACAAACGGCGCGCAGCCATGCGCCATCGCCTCGAGCGGGGCGACCGGGAGCGCTTCCCCGGTCTCGGCTACCGAGGGATAAACGAAGACTAACGACGACCGATATTCCGCTGACAGCTCGGCCGGATCGAAGATTTTGCCCCGCCACTCGATCTGCGCGGAGGAGCGCGACCCCAGTTCCTTCATGCGCTGAAGGAAAGCCTCGCCGCGGCCGCCCAGTTCGATTTCATGCGGACCGACAATTTTGATCTTCCACGCGGCCAGCGTTTCGGCCGGCAAAAGGGCGAGCGCTCGGAGAAACAACTCGATCCCCTTTTCGGGATGCACCCGCCCCACGAAAAGAATCGTCTGCTCGCGCAGCCCGGTGCTGGCCGGCTCGATCCGGAAAGGCAGCGCGTTGGGCAGGACGCGCAACTTGTCGCGCAATTGCGGCGCCTCGGCCACGATCTCGTCCGCGATGGCGTGCGAGACGGCGCAGAGCCGCGCAACGTGCGCATACCAGCGCATCTGCCCCTTCGGCCCGCGCTGCACGTGCACGTAGACGCGCCCGCGCTTTTTTGTGCGGGTGAGAACCGGCAGCCAAAACGTATTTGTTACCAGAATGTCGGCTACCGGCAAGATGCGCCGGACCCGCAGGGAGTAGAGAAGATCGAGCAACTTCAGCCTAACGATCGAACCCGGCTGGGACGCGCGGCCCACCCGCAGGTGGCGCACGCCCTCGATCACCTCCCTCGCGGGCAGCTCGGGATGGGCGCGTGAGATCTGCACCACCTCGTGCCCGCGCTTGACGAATTCCTGGCCGAGCGCAAACCAGACTTTCTCGACCGCGCCGCCCATCAGCGGCGGGACCGGAAAAAAGGCGCCGAGAACAATCGTGATCTTCATCGGTCGCACGGAGGATTTTCCAAAACGTGGAGGAACGAATCAACCGCCCGGTTGATTTCAAAGCGCTCCGCAAAACAGGCGCGCGCTTTTTCGCTCATCTGTTCGCGTTCGTCCGGCGGCGTTTCGCGCCAGCGTTGCAGGAGCCGGCGCGTGCCGGCGAGATCGTCCGGCCCGGCATAACCGCAGCCGGCGTCGACCACTTCCCGCCAGATGTTGACCTGCTCAGAAATCAGAACCGGCCTGCCGCAGGCGAGCGCTTCCACGATCGCGATGCCGAAGTTTTCCTGGTGCGAAGGAAGGATGAATGCCTCGGCCGCGGCGAACGCGCCCCACTTCACATTGCCCGAGATCATCCCGGTGAAGGTGATCCGATCGGCTGCATCCAGTTCGGTCGTTAGGCGCTGAAGTTTTTGCAGGTAATTCTGGTCGCCCGATGGCCCCGCGAGGACGAGCGAAAGGCCGGGCTCGGCCGCGACCGCGCGCACCAGTTCTTCGCAGCCTTTTTTTTCGTGAAGACGTCCAAGAAAGAGGATGAATTCCCGACCGCGCAAGGCCGGGAAAGCATTCCAGAAATCTTCCCGCGCCTGCCCCAGGTCCACCTCCGGCGCGGCGGTCCCGAAGTTCACCACCACCTCGCGCGCGCGATAGAGGCGGAAGGATTCGCGGGCCAGTTTGCGCTCCTCCTCCGCGGTGAAAAGGACGGCCGCGGCGTCCCGCAGGACGCGGTAATCGGCCCACGGCCAGTAGAGCAATTTTTTCAAATGCTTGAGCGGATAAGTGCGGTTGAACCACGGGTCGAGCATCCCGTGGGGAAAAACGAAGTATGGTGTAGTCGTTAGGTGTAAGGCGCGCCAGACACCAAAGCTATTATATTGCCAGATGCCGTGCACGACGACGCCGTCCTGCTCCGCGCGGTGCTCGCGGAGCCACGGAACCAGCCGCGGAGTGTAGCCGTAGCTCCCGCGTCCCGGGCCGAGCGCGTGGACCGGGAGGGGAAAGGCCCGCAGCCAGGGCGCGTCCGGCGGATCGAGCGTGATCACTTCCACGGCGTGACCGCGCCGGGCCAGGACGAGCGACATTCGCCGGACGAACTCGAGCGGCCCGCCATAGGCCGGGTTGAGCGAATGGATGCAGTGCAGGATTTTCACCTGGCGAATCTCCTGCGCATCATTCCTTTCAAACCGGCGCGCCGAGACGGCGATAAAGCTCTATATAATGGCCGATCATTTCCTCGGCCGTAAACCGCTCGACGTTGCGCAGGCTTTTCTCGCTCCAGCGCGCGCGCTCCGCGGCATCGGTTAGTCGCAAAAGAGAGTGAGCCATTGCGACGTCGTCGTCGACTGCGGCGGTCAGCGCGGCCGCGCCGCCGATCTCTGACATCGGTTCGCGGTCGGCGCAGATGACCGGGCAACCGCAGGCCTGCGCTTCGATGATCGGCCAGCCGAAGCCTTCAAAGCGCGACGGGTAAAGCAGGACGAGGGCGGAGGAGTAGAGCGCTTCGAGCATTTCGTTATCCGGTTCCTCGACCTCGACCACGCGCTCGAGTACGCCGAGTTCCTCGCCTAACGACCGGAGCTCGGGCGTGAGCGGGAGACCCGCGAAAACCAACTGGCCGTTCCATTGCTCTTTGGTCAGGGCAAAAATCCGCAGAACGCCTTCGCGGTTTTTCATCCGCAGATTGGAGCCGACATGGAGGGCAAAGGGCCGGGCCGGATCAAGGCCGGCGATCTCGGAAAGGCGGGCCCGCGCCTGGTCGGCTGGCTGCGCGCGGTAGGGATGGTTGATACCGTGATAAATGAGCAGCATTGCGGGGCGCCCGTCACGCTGCCCGACGACGCGTTGCGCGTCGCGCAGAGTCGCGGAGGAAGCGCCCACCACCGCGGTCGCTTTGCGCAAGCCGGCGACGATCCAGCGCTGCAAATACTCGCCGGTGGCCGAGGCCGGGCAATCGGTCGCTTCGCCGAGCGCGCCGCGGACCGCGAGCAGGTCGTGACAACTGACGACGACCGGCTGGGCGCGGACATGGGCGCCATACATCGCGTTGGAATGATCGCAGATGTGCACAAGGTCGACCCCGGCGAAAAGCCGGCGTCGGAGCTGGCGCGGGAAGAGGACAAATTTGTCGAGATAACCGAGCCACTTCGCGACAAAGCGACCGGCTAATCGAAAACGGCCGAGAACCGGTTGCGGCTGGATCAGCTCGGCCGGGATGCCGGCGGCCGTGAGGCCACGCAACATCATGGCGGCGAACCGCTGCATGCTTTGCTGGTGATCGGCCGGGTAGTTACCGATCAAAAGGACCATGTTGAGAACGGGTCGCCGAGCCGTGTAACCGCTCCGCATACTGGGAGCGGCCTCGCACCCGGCGCGGCGGCTCGGGCATGTCGCTTTTTCCAAATTCCAACTCGTCCGGCTGGGCCGCGAGGCTAAGGCCGGCGAAGACGACGGCGAAACCAAGGCTGGTCGGTTGCCCAAAAGGCCCCTGCAGAAGAGCAAACATGCCGGCGGCGAAAAGAAAGATCGGGAGGGTATTGCCGGCCCGCACTTGGCCTAACGAGAAAGCGCCGATCTTGAAGACCAGCGCCACCCGCCAGAGCAAAAAGGCCAGCCCGAGGATCGGGCCGCTCTCGAGCAGGATGCGCGACCATTCGTTTTCGGCGAGGAGGAAGCTCGCTTCCCCGGTCAGGAAATGCGCGCCGCCGTTCGTCCCGACCCCGAGCCCGTAGCCGCCTAACGGCGCCGTCTTGAGCACGCTCAAGCCCTCGGTGAATCCCTCGAGCGTCCGGCTGATCAGGCCAGCCACGACCGTGGTCTCGCCGATCTCGGCGGATTCGGTAAAGCGATCGGAGAGAACCGAGACACCTTCCTGGAAAATCGGGAGGTAGCTGATCGCCCAGAGGACCGCAACCGCGAGGAGCAAATGGCGCCCGAACTTGTTCACGAGAGTCGGGCGCAGGAGGAGGATCGCCCCGAGCGACGCGACGACCACGAGGACCGCGAGCACCGTCGAGCGACTGCCCGAGACGCCGAGGCCGACGATTAACCCTCCGCCGGAAGCAGCCAGCAGCCACGTTCGGTAGGGCAACCTGGCCAGGACCGCGTGGAGGAGGAAAGCCGCGGCCGCGCTCAAATAATAAACGGTGCCGGAGACGAACGAGAAAACGCCCGGCGGTCGAATCCTTCCGCCGCCCGCCTGGATCTGCTGGCCTTCGCCGACGCCGGCCGCGCGGTTGATGAACGAATCAGCGCTCGAGGCAAACTGCGCCACCATGAGCAGCGCCATTGGGATCATTCCAATGATGGTCCATTTCCCGACCCGCTTGACGTCCTCCAGATCGAAAAGCGCCGGGATGATGAAGATGAGCGGGAGATGCAAAAAGTCGGAACGCACCCCGTAGCCGGTCACGAGAATGCTGGTGTGAAGCGGAAAAGACTGCAGCAGAACGACGATCCCCGCGCCCCACGACATCAGGGCAATGAGGAGGAGCGAGATGACGAACGTGTTGTAGGGAAAGAGCCGCGCGCGCAGGGCCAGCACGTAGATCGCGACGACCACCGGGTCGCGAATGAGGAGGAGCGGGCTGGAAAATCGCGGGAGCAGCCATTTCCGGAAAACGCCCTCGAAAATGAGCAGGAGGATGTAAAGCCAGATCAGGCGACGGAGATTCGCGACCGTCGACGTGGCGTCGAAGACTTTGGGACGGTTTTCCTGCGCGGAGACGAGCCGCGGATCGACAAGAATGGCTTTCATGTCGCAACGCCCTTACCCACCACTTCTCGTGCCAGTCGCACGAGGCGTGGGCGATAATTTTCCCAGGTCAAAACGAGCGCTTTCTGACGAGCCGCGGCCTGCATGGCCTGGAGCCAGTCGCGGTCCCGCATGAGGAGCACGAGTTTTTCCTCGATCGCGACGGCCGAGCGGATCGGGACGATGAAGCCGTCCACGCCCTCCTCGATCAAATCCGGGCCAGCGGTCTGCGGGGTCGTGATCACTACCAACCCTTGCCCCATTGCCTCACTCATGACCAGACCAAAGCCTTCGTGGAGCGAGGGCAGGACGAGGACATCGTGCCGCGCCATCTCCTGCAAAAGCTCATCATGCGGCAGGGACGGAATCCAATGGTGGCGTTCGAGCGCGGCGGGCGTGGGGATGGCGGGACTGATCCGGCGCCCGATCAACGTGACCTCGATTTCCTGGCCAAACGGAGCGACCGCCTCGAGCAAATAACCGAGGCCTTTTGCCTGGCTGAGCGCGCCGACGAAAAGCACGCGGAGCTTGCCGTTAGGCCGGGCGGGCGGCGCCTGGAGGCCCGCCGGGGTGACTCCGTAGGGAATGACGTGGACCGGGGCGGTCAGGCGCGGCGCCTGGGCGAGGCTCGCGCGGGCGAAGCTGCTGGCGGTGATGACGTGATCGGCCAGGGCCAGCTCTTCGTCTTTGCGAGCCAGCTTTTCGTCGCTGTCGGCGAGCGCATTGAGCGTGGGCGCCCACTCCGGATGGAGCTCGGCTTCCTCGCGCTGGAACTGGCGCACCATCCGCCAGTAAACGGTCGGATGTTCGTAAAGGCAGGTCAGGCCGCGCTTCTTCGCCGCGCGAAAGGTGGCGAGCGCGCCCGCATCATAAGCGTAGACCGCGCTTGTCGTTAGGCCGGAAGCGAGCCGGCGCGCCACCCGCCGATCGAGCGAAAGATAAACCGCATCGACGCTGAAGATCCCTTCCTCATCGCGGGTCAGGTGACGCCAGCCGAGCTGCCCGGCGCCCTGCCGGCCCCATTCGCGCCAGGGCAGGGTGCGGATAAATGGCGCGAGCTCCTCGGGAAAGGAACGGCGCCGCAGCTCGCGTTGCAGGCGGCCGGAGAACGAAGCCAGCCGGTCGAGCAGACCGCCCTGTTTCCAGTTCACAGAGGTCCAGAATTCGGCGAGCAGGCCGGCTTCCGCGAAAGCGAGCGCGGTCTGGCGCACGTTCTGATTGGCGGTGGGATGCGAGAGAAGAATCACGAGAGCTGCGAACGAAAGAGAGCGAGATAGGCCTTGGCGACCACCGCGGGATGAAACTCTGCCAGGTGCACCGGCGCGTTGGCGGCCAGGCGCTTTCGTTCTTCTGGATGGTTAAGCAGTTGCTCCAACGCCTGTACCAGCGCGCGGGCATCGCCGTTAGGGAAAGTCAGGCCGCAAGGGCCGACCGCTTCGGGAAGACCGCCGCCGCGGGAAGCGACCGCGACGCAGCCACAGGCAATCCCTTCCAGTGCGACCACGCCAAATGGCTCGTCGTAACGCGACGGGATGACGAGAATCTTGTGGGCCTGGAGCAGGCGCGCGAGCTCCGCGCCGCGTTTCGGCCCGGCGAAAGTCACCTGGGCGCTCAGTTCCAGACGCTCCGTCATTTCCCGCAGGGCAGCTTCTTCCGGTCCGGCGCCGACAATCGTTAGGCGCGGCGCAGCACCGCGACTGCGCAGGCGAGCGAGTGCCTCGAGCAAAAGATCCACGCCTTTTTCCGAGACGAGCCGGCCGAGGAAAATCAGGTCGGCAGGGCGCTCCGCGGCTGGATCCGGGTTGTTGAAGATCCGATTGTCGTAGGGATTTGGAATGATCGTGGAAACGTTCTCGAAACAATCTGCGACCGCCTCGCTGATCGCCACGCTGGCCGTTCGCCTAACGATGGCGTGTTTGGCGCGCAGGACGAAATCGAGGCCCTGCGGCCGGAGGGCGTAGGAACCGTGATGGGTGATGACGACCGGCTTCCGTCCGAGCAAAGCCGGCCAGATGGTGCGCATGCTCAGGTTGCTTTGCCAGAAAAGGTCGCACCACCCAATCGCGCGCCGCAATTCCCCTACCGACGGCCGGCGCAGGACCGGGTAGCCGGGTTCCCCACCTCCATCCGCCGGTGTCTGCGTGACGACCCGCACCTCCTGCCCCTGCCGGGCAAATTCGTCCGCCAACAACTGGCTGACGGTTTCAATTCCCCCGATGCTGGGCGCGAAAGCGTGGGCTGAGATCAGAATCTTCAAGGCGCGAGCGGGCGGCCGGAACGACCGAGAAAGAAATCGCGCACCGCGCGGCAACGGGCGCGCCCCGAAAAGGCGAAGTCGTCTTCCGGGCGAAAGATGGCCAGCCGAAAGGTATTGGCGAGAATGAGGAAGGCGCGCAGGGTCGCGGCCATTCGCCCAAAGCAACTGTCGACGAGAAAGAGGGAATTCCGGGCGAAGAGATAACTGCGCCAGGAGCTCGCTGTCCGCGTCTCGGGATTGGTCACGATCGAGCCCCAGACGAGCGCCACTTTCCAACCGCGCCGGACCGCGCGCGCGCCCAGCTCATGTTCGTCGCCGTAGGCGAAATAGCGCTCGTCGAAAAGGCCGACTTCGTTGAGGCACTCGCGCCGGGCCAGCATCAGCGTGCCATGCGGAACCGCGACTTCCTGCGTCGAGCCGGGTGCGCGCGGCTCCATCGCTTCGGTATAGACGCCGCGCCAGCGCGAGAGCCGGGCCACGAACGGCTTCGGATATTGCGGGCAGGCAATCCCGACGCGCGGGCTCGCGTCCGCCGCCTCCACGAGGAGGCGTAGACAGTCGGGCGCAGGCATCGCGTCGTGCGCGCTGATCAGGCAATAGGGATTGGCGCCGGTCTGCAGCCAGCGGCGCAGGACGACGTTGAGCGCGCCCCCCCAGCCGAGGTTCTGTTCCAGCCTAACGATGGTGACGGAGGAATCGAATTCCGCCTCGAGGCGCGCGAACGCTTCTGGCGTGGAATCGTTGTCAATCACGGTTACGCGCAGGGTCACGCCCTGCGCGCGCAAAGCCCGCACGGTCGCGGCGCAGGAGGCCGGCTGGTTCCAGTGCACGACGAAGAGTTCGACCTCAGTCATGACAAAGCGTTTACGTGCCGGTAGCGAGCGCGGTTGTCACGGCCTCCGCCAGATGGACCGCCGACGCGTTCCGTCCGTACCAAGCGTGGATTGATTGGGCAATGGCAGCGCGCTCCGTTTCACCGGGAAGATTCTGGCCCGAAGGAGCGACCGAAAAAGGACCAGGCAAAGCATCCTGCTCCAGGGCGACGGTTGCGCCGTGATGCGGAAAGACCGGGATCACGCCATGCGCGCAGTAGGCCGCGAACGCGCTCGATTTCAAAATGGCGGGCATCGGAACATCCGGTCGGTGAAAGTAATCGATCCAGCCAAAGGTAGAGCCGGCGAGGAACTCAGAAGCGCTCATCGCGTCCACCTCGGGATGATAATGAGTCGCGAACTTCTGTTCCGCGAGGAGGGCGCGGACCCGGGGATTCTCCGCCCCACCTACCACGAAAAGCTCGCGCGGCGCGGCCGGGCCGGTGATCGTTTTCGCTGCACGGCGGAATGAATGGAGCGAGCGCTCGATCAATTCCGTGCCGCCACAGATGATCCAGCGCTGCGGATCGCGCTCCGCGATTTCAGCCGCCGACAGAGCCGGCTCGCCTAACGCCGAGCAAACCGGGTGCACCAGGATCGGCTTGTCCGGCGCCATCTGGCGAAGCTGTGCGCGGTAAGGTTCGCTGCTTACGATCAGGACATCGGAGAGTTCCGCAATGGAACGCGCGATCGCCTTCTGCACCGGGCGGAGCCAGAAGGCGCTCTGCCGCCAGGAACCGGAGGCGTAAAGCTCATGGAAAATCGTGACCCAGCGCTTCTCGCCTTTGCGCAAGTGACGCAGGACCGGCGGCAGCCAAAGCGGCACGCCGCGCGGGTGATAGCCGTAATTCACATAATGAAGAACAACCGCTGCGTGCCGCTCAAGCTCCGCGCTGTCCGCGACTTCGCGGAGCGGGGAAAGAAGGCGATACCCGTGTTCCGTTTTCGTCGCCTCGGAAGGCGCGGCGGAAATGAAGGTCGTCTCCAGATCGTGCTGGCGGCGCAGGCCGCAGGCGAGGGTGCGCGCATAATCCCCCACTCCCTCGCGCCGGCCGGGCGGGTGCGGAACGACCTGCAGAACCGGGCGGGTTGCCTTCATGCGGCTCCTTCGCTGGAGGGTTGGCCTAACGATTCCAGCGCGATTCGGTACTGCGTGATGCTGGCGCGGGCAATCTCGTCCCAGCGATAACTTTGGGCGAGCGCGCGGCAATCCGCGGAAAGCTTTTCGTAGTCCGGCACGCTCAGGGAAAGGATCTCCGCCGCGCGCGCCGCGATTGCGACGACATCGCCGACCGGGGTCAGAAGTTGTTCCCGCAGGGGCTGCAGGATTTGCCGCGGGCCCGGAACTTCGTAGGCGATGGTGGGCAAACCCGCGGCCAGTTGTTCGAGCACGGCGAGGCCGAAGCCTTCGATATAGCTGGGAAACAAGGCGACGGCGCAATCGGCGAGAAGAGCCGGCAACTCACGCTCCTCAAAATGCGGCCGAAAGGAAATTCCCTTCAGGCCCGCGCCTCCCAGTTCGGCGCGGGCTGCGCCCTCGTCCGCCAGGGTGCCGAGAAAAAGAAATTCGGTCGCGGGATGCCGGCGGCGAATCGCATCGATGATCCCGGGCCAGTCGCGCGAGCCCTTGCGCGGGCTCCACATTCCGATGAAACAAATTTTCTGGCCGCCCAGCCGTTCCGCGGCGGGGCGGGCGGCAGCGGCGAGCGCGTCGCGAAATTGCGCGTTCAAGCCGTAGGGCTGGACCATGGCCGAGGCGCGGAGTGCGGGATCGGCCGCCAGCTCCCGTCGCTCGTCCTCGTTAGGCAAATTCAGCAGGTCGCAGTCCCGGATCGATTTTTCGGAATCCTTCCAGGAACGCCATGCGATGTAGCGGTGGAAGAGCGTTCCAGACCAGCGTCCTTTCGGCTCGTCCGGCCAGAGCGTGCACGCCTGGCGCAGGAACTGGTCGTAAAGCCGGAAGAGCCCGACCGACCGGGCCACGAGCAGGCCGCGAAAACCGAGCGACTCTTTCGTGAACGGCAGCACGCCGATCAATCCATCCACGACATCGAAGCGGTCCGCATTTTTCCTGACGTACGCCGCCGCGTGCCACGGAAAGCGCGCCTGGCGCAGGGCGGAACCGGGGCGCGAGCGCTCGGGCTGCGGGTAGGCGTCGGTCAGACAATATTTTTCCACGATGTGCCCGGCCTCGGTCCACTCCCTGGCCAGCTCGATCCAGACGCGGGCCGCGCCGAGCCGCGCATCCCAGGGGAGATTCACGATCGCGAGGATGCGCAGAGGTTCGTCAGGCGATTTCGGCGTCATGAGAACGTGGTCCAAAACTTATGCCGGACCGGATTAACATAGTGGCGCAGAACGAGGCCGGGATCGGCATGGCGATCCGGGTAAACAAATTGGTCGTCCAGCTCGAGAACGTATTTGTGTTCGTCGAGAGGCTGCGCGCCGTTCGCGTGCATCACGAGCTGGACGATCGTCTGGTTCGTAAAAAAGTTCGGCGCTCCTTCCAGCTCGAGATAACGGCGGATGCCGAGCGACCAGTCGAGGGGACGAAACAGGATCAGGACCCCACAGTTCACCGACCTGGTAAGTTCGTTAGGTTCACGCAGAAGGCGCGGATCGACCGAGCAATCGAGGCAATCCTTCAGATAAAAAGCGGAGGCTTCTTGTGCGCGGCAATCCTCGATCAAGTCTGCGGCGTCGGCGAAAAAGAGCACGTCGGAATCGACATAAAAGGCCGGCCCATTTCGCGGCAGCGAGAGGAAGAGGCCAAGCTGTTTCCCGGTCGGATGCGTCGTGACGTAATGCCGGAAGCGCTTCGGGAGATCGACCGGAAGATGTTCGCCACCGGGCCGGACCGAAACGGCCGGATCGATCTTGTGCAAAAGCGCGATGCTGCGCTCCGAGTAGGTGCCATCGGAGACCACCGTAAAACTGGTCGGCCGGCCGACGTGGCGGAGGAAGGAACGAATGGAGCGAACCTGTTCCGGGAGCATCGCTTCCCCGGAATAAGCGTAGACCTCGAGCGCGATCGAGCTCGCAGAGGGCGCGGCACATTGCGCGATGAGTGGGAGCAGGGCCTGGTAGGTCTTGCGCCGCCATCGACCCGCGAGACGGGCGAAATGATAGCCAAAATTCGGGAGCTTCATGCAGCCGCCTCCGAGCGGTGAAACCCCTGATAGCTCAGGCCGATGTTGAGCACGAGGCTGGGGAAGATGGAGAAGAGATTGAAGGTCAGCACGCCGTTCACGGTCGAAAAATCGGTAAACGGGATGAGCAAAAGCTGGGTCCCGAGCGTGAGCGGAATATAAAGCCAGGAGCCGACGATCCAGGCGCGCGAAGCGTTCAACGTCCAGAGGGTGCTGGCCACCATATTGAGCGCCGCGCCTCCCACCATGAGAAGCAGTTCGTGCTGCAAATGCGAATAGCGGTTGCCGAGGACGAAAAGGAATTGGTTAGGCAAAAAGAACGCGCCTCCGAGGATGACGAGGCTGACGGCGGCGACTCCGCCGACGATGCCGGCATAGAGCCAGCCGAGTTTCCGCCGTTCCTGGCAGCGGGCAAAGGCGGGCGCGAAAATATTGGTCAGGAGATTGCAAAGGACGGCGAAGATCATGGCGAGTCGGCCGAGCGCGCCGACCTCCGCCACCGCCCCGACGCGCTGCCCGAAAAAGGTGATCAGAAAAATCGTGATCTGCCCCTGCAGACAAAAGAAGATCGCGTTCGCCGCCTGGTGCCGGATGAACCCGATCATCGCCTTGCGGTCCTCGGGGTTTTCCTCCGCGTTCAGGTCGATCACTTTTGCGGCATAACGGCGCAGGAGAAAATACTGCAAAAGCAGGGCGCCGGAACCGACGAACGCGGCCACTCCCGCGTTGAGAAAGAAGAGTGCGAGCGTGCCGATCACGGCGAGGCGGGCGAGCGAGCCGGTGAAATCGATCCTTTGGATCTGGCGAATATCGGAGCGCAAACGCGGGACGACATCGAGGACGCCGAGCGATAACTGGACGAACAAACCGCCGAGCACGGCCACGATCAGGATGACCGCGTAGAAGATGGACGCCCCGTTCTTGACCAGCATGTAGTAGAGCAACGGCGTTACGATGAGGATTGAAGCCGCCCCGAGTGTGCGGCGGAGTTTTAGCCCGGTGGCAATCAATTCCCCAAAGCGACGTCCATCCTGCCAGACCCGGCCGCCAATTGAAACCAACCCGATGCTAATGCCGATATCGGCGAGCACATTAATCGTGCCCTGCATCGTATTGGCGATGGTGAAGAAACCGTACTCCCGCTGGTCAAGGCTGCGCACGAGCAGGATGCCAGTGGCGAAACCAACCAGCTGCACCAGCATCTGGACGGACGCGAAATGCCCGACCTGGCGCGCGAAAAGATAGGCGCGTCTGCTTCCCGGTGGCGACGCAACAGCGGCGGGCGGCGAAGAGATCATGACGCGAGGAACGGCCTAACGACGTGCCGGCAATGTCTCCAGCTCGCTCGCGGGCGTCCGCTAAACGCGCTGACCCCGAACTTCCGACGTGGGAAGGGCGGAAGGCTCGCCGGGTGCGGAAGCCGGTGTGTTGTAATACTCCGGGTACTGGTAGTAATAATACTCCGGCAGCGAGGTATCGACATAGTTCAGGATGACACCGGGCACGTTGACCTGCCGATTATAAAGCAACTCGAGCGACTTGCGGGTCAGGCGCGCCGAAGTGTAGGAAAGCCGGACGACAAAAAGAGTGGCATCGATCTTCGGCGCCAGGCTGGTGGTATCATCCGCCGCCAGCACCGGAGAGCTATCGATGATGATGTAGTCGTAGTGGTTGTAGATGTCCTTGAGAAAGGCATCGGTCGATTCGCGCAAGAGATGCTCGCTCGGCTGCGAGATCGTGTTCCCGCGAGGCAGGACGAAAAGGCTCGGGAGCGAAGTCGGCACGACCACTTCCCGCCAGTTCACCTCCTGTTTCAACACTTCCGAAAAACCAATCTTGGAATGGATATCGAACGCCTCGCGCAGCGCGCCGCGCCGCAGATCGCCATCGATGAGCAAAGTCTTGGCCCCGGATAGCGCCATCGTGATGGCGAGGTTGGCGGAGATGGTCGACTTGCCTTCGCTCGGCACCGCGCTGGTGATGAGCAGGGTTTTGGGCCGCGGGCCCTCATAAGGCATGAAGAAGATGGAAGAACGGACATTCCGATAAGACTCCGCAAAGACATGCCGCGCGTCGTCCGGTTGCAGCAGACTGACCGCGCCCTTCGTCTTTTCCTTCGGGATCTGGCCAAGGATATTTTCGGTGAAGTAATGCTGGAACTCCGTAAACGACGCCATCCGGTCGTCGATCCGATCGAGCAGGACAAGGATGACGAGGCCGGCAAAGGCGCCGAAGCCGAGGCCGACGAGGAGACTCATGATCAAGCCCGGACGGACCGAGACGGGTGGGGTGGCATTTTCCATGATGCCGACCTGGTCCCCGGTGTCGACGACCTGCGAGACGTTGACGTCCTTCAGGTTATTGGTCAGGCGATCATAGAGGGTTTTCTGCCGTTCCACCTTGCCTTTGACCCGGTTGAACTGGGCCAGTTGCTGACTGAGAACGAGCGCCTTCTTTTCCCATTCCTTGATGTTGGACTGTAAATTCTCCATCTGTTTGCCGATGGATTTACGGCGCGTATCGAGTTTCTCGACTGCGTCCTGCCGGTATAAGGCGATCAACTTTTCCTGCTTATCGATTTCGTCGTTCAGCTTGATGATCTTGGGATGACGAGGGCGCAGGTCCCGGGAGAGGGTGTCGCGCTCGGCTTTGAGTAACTGCACCGCCTGCCGCGCCTTCAGATATTCGCCCTCCGGCCCGAAGTCGGAAAAGGCCATTCCTTCCTCGGGCTGAGTCGAACTGGCACTGGCGTCGGTCGCGGTCGCTTTTGGCACGACCAGCTGACGATCGAGATTTTGATCAAGGTCGAGCAGGCTGAGCAAGTCATACTCGGTTTTGAGGCGGGCATATTCCTGGTTGAGCTTTACGAGATAGGCGGCGGCGCTGTTCCCCTCTTCCTGGATGAAACCAATGTTGTGCTCTTTCTGGAATTCCAGCATCTCGTCTTCGCCGCTCCGAAGATCTTTCTCGACCTGGATGAGCTGACCGGTGATCGCGGTCGTGAGGTGGCTGCCCTGGTCGGCGCGCATGTTCTTTTTTACGTCGAGATACTTCTGCATCACCGAGTCGAGATAAACCTGGGTGTAGTTCGGGCTCGTGCCGACGGCCTCGAGCTCGAAGATGGAAGTGCGCGGTCTCTGCGTGACCGCAAGGGTCATTTTGACCGGTTGCAGCTCGGGATGAGTCGCCCGGACCCGGGCTTCAGCGCCATGGCGCACCTCGTCGCTTTGCATGAGCTGAATCTGGGTACCGTAGAAGTTGCTGCTATCCTCACTGTATACAGCGTTCTGGCCAAGATTGAGCTTGCCCGCAAGCATCATCTTGCTCGTGGAGAGGTAGGCGTTAGGCGCCTGGAAGATCATCCACGCTCCGACGAATAGACCGAGACAGATGGTGAGGAGCGGAATCCACCAGCGGCGGCGCAGGATGGCCTTGTAGCGGTGGAGACGGGTCACGAACGCCGTCGTGACCGAGGCCGGAGATGAGCGTTCGAGCGTTGGATTCTGCATAGCTAAAAGTTCACGAGGCGCTGGGCGATGTAGATCTGGTCATCCGGTCGCACGACGACGTCGTCCTCGGTGTGGCCCTGCTCGATTACCCGTTTGAGATCAACGACCAGGTCCTGTCCATTTTTCCGAGTCACCTTCACTTTGCGCTTATCGGCGAAATCGCTGAAGCCACCGGCGCGAATAACTGCCTTGCTCACGGTGTAGGTCTCATCTGTCGGAATTTCCTGCGGCCCCTGCGACTTAACCGCGCCGTAGATGTAGACCTTGCCGCGCGATTTCTCGCTCACCTTGTCGACCGCCAGGATGACCGTAGCGTGATAATAGTATTCCCTCTCGAGCGCGGATTTGATGTTGAACGCCAGCTCCCGGCAGGTCTTCCCCTGTGCCGGGACGAGCCCGATGTAAGGCACTTCCAGTTCCCCGTTGTCGTTCACGCGCAGGCGTTGCGAGAGGTTGTCGCGATCTTCCACCACGCGAAAGCTGACGAAATCGTCGGTGCCAAGACGCTTCTTGTCGTCGAGCACCGACATCGAGTTGGTGCGCATGACCGTGCTGCTAGAGGTGCCGGGGTCGCCGGAATCGACGGCCGAGGCCCTCGGAATGTTGGGAAGCGGGCTGCTGTTATCTTGTGCCAGTGCCTGTAACCCGAGGAGCGGAAAGGCGAAGAGGCTGCATAAGGTAAGGAGACGCTTCATCGGTGGATAATTTTCTTGAGCTAGAAACTATAAGTGCCGTCGATCGATACACGGTTCTGTTTGTAGTCGCGGAGCGGCTGATCGGATTGCTTCTGGGTATATTGATAACGAAGCCCAACCGTCACGTGCGGGGTCAGCTGGTAACCCACGGTGGCCGCGCCGCCGTAACGCTGAATGTGCTCGGAGAAGAGGCCGCCGGAGTCGTCGCCGTCCTCATAAAAGAGCTCGGTCGCAAGCAGAACGCGATTGATGATCGCCCAGGTCGCGGTGTGTCGAACATAATTGAGGGCGATAAAGTTCGAGTTCACACCGAGTTGCGACTCATGACCGGCCGAGATCGTCTGCGTGATGGCGGCGTTGATTCGATGCGAAATAAGGATGTTGGCGTAGAAATCGTTGGAATCACTCCCGTCGGTAACGAAACCGCCGCCGTCAAAGCTGATGAACTGGTAACCAGCCGAGGCGCGCAGCTTGATGTAATTGGTCAGCTGAGTCTCGACAAACGGTCCCACGCTGTAGGCGACCGAGTCATTGAGAAAATTCTGGTCATAATAGTTGTAGACCGCCGAAGTCTCAAGGCCAGCGCCGGTCGTGGAAGTGAGCGCAAAGTAGGCGCTGAAGGTCAGCTCTTCCGCATTGCGATCGAGGTAGGAAAAGGTGTCGGTAGTCGAGACATAGGTGTAGTGATCGTAGCCGAAAGTCAGGACTGCCTTGTTTAAATCCCACAAGGCGGAGATGCCGGCCGTGTTCTCGAAGCGCCCATAATCGACCACGTTGCTCAGCTGCAATTGCGCGACCGGATCCTGTTGCAGGGAAAAGCGATCGTGCAGGTTGATTCGCCAATCCATGATAAAGATGTCGAAGGCCACTTGCGAGCCGGGGGTAATAATGACGCCGTTGGTGTTGGCGTTGGGGTGGTTGAGATAAAAGCTGTAGCCGAGGCCGAGGTCGAGCTTGAGGGTGTTCAACTGCGTCACCGGCCAGAGCGCGGCGATATTAAATTGCGGCCGAATGATGACGTCATCCTGCCTGTTGTTTTCCGCGAGGTTGATGTTGTCGTTGTATTCGACGCCGGTCGTCACGCTGAAGCGGAAGCGAACCGGGCCGGCGAGCAGATTGTAGGGAATCTCCTCGATCGACTGCCGGCGTGCGGCCGCTGCCGACTCGCCCGCGAGCGAGGGCCGGACGGCTTCCTGGGCGTGAAGAGAGGGCGCCAGAAAAAGCAGCGCGAGAAAAAGGGCCCAGACCGTTTTGTGGGCAGTGATGTAGTGAGGCGTGGAGTCCTTACCCATATGGAAGTCAATTGGGTTCTGGGTTAGCAGATGCTACCAACCTCGGGACGAGCTTTTGCCCGCGTTCGCCTGAGGCGCGCGCAGAAAAGTTCGACGCCGGGGGACACGACAGCCTCCCAGAGCCTCCGACGAAGGTGCTGATCTTCATTATGGCTTGCGCCGTTGATTGCCGCTGGTTGTACCTTTCTTGCCACACCACGGCAAGTTAAATTGCGCTGTGAAGGCTCTCGGCCGCTTCGTCATTTCTCCTATGAAACGATGGTGTGGCGGGCCGCCGGGCGCAAACCGGAGCGACTGGCGGGATTGGCGTGATTCCAGCTTTGAAATGGAAAAACATGCAATCTGTTTCGACGAATTCTCTGGTTGGGCACGCGCTCCGGTGCGGACTTGCGGGAATGATCCTGCTGGCTCCGGTCACCGCCAGTCGCGGCCGCGACCTCCCGGTGGCCGGCATGCAGAAATTGTCAGGCGCGGCTCAGCTCAGCCACGCTCTCCCGCGCGGCGTTTCCTCTTTTGTCGTTCGGCTGGGCGCGCCGGGGAGCCCGCGTTCCGTCACTTTCGTGAACGAAAATCCCGCGGCCGAGGGCAAGCTCTCAATCGCAGTCGCGGAACGGCGCCTCGCGGCGGACAGCCCGCACTGGAGTACGGTCGATGGAGCGATTCGTTTCCGGCACAAGCGGCTCTTTTCCTTCTCGCTCGTCGGGATCGACGCGAACTACGTCCGGCTGACCTTCGACGTCGAAGCTCCGGCCAGAATCGCGACGCGTTGAATTGCGCTTCCGGAGCGAGTTAAGAAGAGCTGTAGCCGCATGAAGCGCCGGTAGGCGCAAAAGAAGATAGCCCCGGGCGTGAGCCCGGGGATTCCGAGATGGATTTAAGACGAAGCTCCACAGGGGCGGAAGGAGGAGGTACGCTCAGGGCGTCGGCGGGATCTGCCGCCGCTCCGGGGCTCATGGGAAGAAAAACGCTCATCCCCGGGCTCACGCCCGGGGCTATTCTCTGTCGCGCCTCCGGCGCTTCGATACGGCTACAGCTTTGTCCCTCGAGACGGCTTTAAACCGCTTTAGAGCGTGGCTCGAATCGCGTCGAGCTGATTGGCCGAGCCGAGCTTTTCGTTTTTGTGCGCGATGAAGTTCGCGTATTCCTCGACGAAGATTTTGCCCGGCGGCCGGAAATCAAACTGCTCCGGGTGATCCCGAAAAAATTCGCGGTGCACCCGGGTCCAGACGAGGCGGCCATCGGTGTCGATGTTCACCTTGGTCACGCCGAGTTTGGCCGCGGGCAGGTATTCGTTCTCGTTCACTCCGCGCGCGGAGGGATCGAGTTTGCCGCCGGCAGCGTTGATCCGCTCCACTTCCTCGATCGGCACGCTCGAGCTGCCGTGCATCACGATCGGGGTGCCGGGAATGCGTTTCTGGATTTCCTCGATGACGTTGAAGTGCAGGCCCTGTTTGCCCTTGAATTTATAAGCGCCATGGCTCGTGCCGATGGCCGCGGCGAGCGAATCGCAACCGGTCCGCTGCACGAATTCGACCGCTTCCTCCGGGTTCGTTAGGGAGGCGTGCCCCTCGTCGACCGTGATGTCTTCCTCCACGCCGCCGAGCTGGCCGAGCTCGGCCTCGACGCTGATCCCTTTCTTGTGGGCGCGGTCGACGACACGTTTCGTGATCGCAATGTTCTCGTCAAACGACTCGTGGCTGGCGTCGATCATGACGGAGCTGTAGAACCCGGAGTCGATGCAATCGTAGCAGGTCTCTTCATCGCCGTGGTCGAGATGGACGGCGAAGATGGCGTCGGGAAACATCTTTTCCGCGGTCCGGATGAGGGCCTCGAGCATCCGCTTGTCGGCATATTTCCGCGCGCCTTTCGAGAGCTGGATGATGAATGGCGCCTGGCTTTGCACATTGCCGCGAAACAGACCGAGGATCTGTTCCATGTTGTTCACGTTATAGGCGCCGACGGCGAATTTGCCGTAGGCGACTTGGTAGAGCTGCTTGGTGGTGACGATCATGGCGGAATTTTCTGGTTTGCTGATTTCGTAGCCCGATTGCGGGCGTGGCCAACCTTATGGCGCTGGCCCGCGTTGCCAAATCAGAAATCAAAAAGCCGCCCGGCGCAATCCGCTCAGGCGCCGTTTTCGTCCACCGGAAGCAAAACGCTGACCGACGTGCCCTGGGGATTGGAATCGATATCGACACGGCCGTTGTGGTCGAAAACCGTGCGCTTCACGATCGGCAGACCAAGCCCCATCCCGCGAGCCTTGGTGGTGCAGAAAGGGGAGAAAACCTTGTCCTTCAAATCGGCCGAGATGCCTTTGCCATTGTCGTGCACGGTGACCACGACGCCGCTGGTGCGGTCGCCTTCCCGAATCGGTTTGGCCGAGAGCGTGATCCGCGCTTTCGCCTGGCCGTGGGTCGCTTCCGCGGCGTTAGCCACGAGATGCGCGAACGCTTCGGCGAGGGCGGTCTCGTCGCCCACGACGTGCGGGAGATCGTCGGGCAGGGCGGTCTCGACCGCGAATCCGTTCTGGGTCCCGCGCGAGCGCACGAGCTCGATCGCGCGGCGCATCGGCGTGCGCAGGTCGAGCGATTTGAAATTCAGCTCGGGCGGATGCGCGAAATTATTAATTTGCGTGATGATGAGATCGAGCCGGCCGATTTCCTGGACGACGATCTCGTTGAAGTCGCGCCGGAAATCGGGGTCGTCGAAACGCTCGGGCAGAAGCTGGGCAAAAGTCTTGATCGCGACGAGCGGGTTGCGCACTTCATGCGACATGCTGGCGGCGAGATCGGTCCAGAAAGCAGCGCGATCGAGCACTTCCTGTTTTTGCCGGAGCGATTCCTCCGGCGTCATGTCCAGAATAACAGCGACCGCGCCTAACGAATGACTCTGATGGACGAGCCGGCGGGTCTGGACGGAGAGCGACCGCCGGGTATTGTCGTCGATCCATTGTTGCGCGGAAAACCGGCTTGTCGCCTCCAGGGTCTCGCGCAGGAGAGAGGCGATCCGGCTGCCGGCGGCTTCGGCCGGCTGGTTCAGGACATCGGCGGCGGCGATGCCGAGGATCGATTCCGCGGTCGGATTGCACCAGCGAATAATGGCATCTTCATCGCAGGCGACAATGCCCGGCGGGATGGAGGTGAGGAGTGTCTCGGCGAGCGTTTTTTGCAGGCGCAGCTCTTCGTGGAGAGCTGCGTTTTCGAGCACGGTTGAGACATGCTCGGCCAGCATCATGAGGGTCTCGAGACTTTGGTAATCGAACGGTTGCCCGGTGAGACGATGCCCGAAGAAAAGCCAGCCGCTGATCCGGCCACCCGCATGGAGAGGGACAATCACTTCCGCCCCGACGCTATCAAGCGCACGGCGAAGTAGCTCACGCTGCGCGTGATCCTGGTTCTGCGCGAGGTGGGCGCGGGAGACGAGGTGGGCGTGCAACTCAAACCAGCGCACCAACGGGTCGCGCTCGCGGTATTCGAGCTCGTAGCTCTCCGGCAGGCAGCGCAGACCGGCGCGCAGACGGTAGCCTTCGTCCTGGCCGCGCGAAAACACGCCGACCCGCGTAACCATGGCGGCTTCGGCCAGTCCCTCGACCATATCCTCCATCAATCTATCCTTTGTCGTTAGGCCGCGATAGGCGCGAGGAAGACGCATCTGCGGCAAGCCGCGCTCCGGCTCCCGGACTAGTTCAAGCGCGGGGCTGCCGGAGAGCGCGAGCGGACGGCTGGTCTCCGCGCGCAGGGCGCGGTTCTCTTCCAGGACACGCAGATGATCGAGGGCGCGCCCAATCAGAGACTGAAAATCATGCCGCTCCAGGTTCAACTCCACGGTTGCGTAGATGCCAGCCTGTTCCGCCTCGCGCAACGGCTCCGAGCGAGCGGTTCCGAAGGCCAGGATCAAGACGTCGGGCCATTCCACTTGCACCTGCGCAAGGAGCGCGCGGCCTTCCCTGGCCCGCAGATCGAGAAGAAGCAGAGCGGGGCGATGTTGTTGCAGAACCGGGTCGAGCCGGCTGACGTCGCTCACGTGCCGGACTTCGATCAGGCTGCGCAGAAAGGCGCGCACCCGCCTAACGAAATCGGGATCCTGAGTATAAAGAATGCACGCGGCCGGGAAGATCATGCCGCGGCGACCTCTTCCTGGAAACGGACGAGAGGAAGCAGAATGTGAAAGCTGGTTCCATGGTCGAGTTCGCTCTCGACTTCAATCTGGCCACCATGTTCCTGCACGATGCCGTGCACCACCGAGAGCCCAAGGCCGGTACCATAGTCCTTGGTCGTGAAAAACGGGTCGAAAACATGGAAGACATCCTCCGGCCTGATGCCGCTGCCGTCGTCTTCCACCGAGACGCGTAAAATCTCGTGCACCTCCGTCGCCCCATCGGCGAGCGCGGTCGGCCAAATTTCGGTCGAGCCAATCTCGGTCGCTACGGTGAGGGAACCTCCGGGTTTCATGGCATCGAGAGCGTTGATAAAAAAATTGAGGAACACTTGTTCAATCTGATCCACGTCCGCCCTGATTGTATCAACATCGGCCTGCCAGGAACGAGTTAATTTAATATTCTTTTGATAGAGACGGTGACCGACGAGGAGGAGCGCCTTCTCCAGGACCTCGTGCACGTGCATCGGCTTGAGGAGCGGTTTCGCCGGGCGGGCAAAACGGAGGAGCTGATTGACTAACGAATCGATCCGATCCACCTCATGCCCGATGAGGGAGAAAAAGGTCTCCCGGAAATCGGAATCCTGGTAACGCTCGGGAAGAAGCTGGGCAAAGGTCTTGATCGAAACGAGGGGATTCTTGATTTCGTGCGCCATGCCGGCAGAGAGCGTGCCGAGGCTGGCGAGACGATCGCTCCGGCGGATCTGCAGCTCGAGGCGCTTCAGCGTCGTGATATCGGTCAGCACCATCAGCGCGCCTAACGGTTCGCCATCCTGGCCGTGGAAAATGGAAGCGCTCGCGCGCAAGACCGTGCCCTTCTCGCCCGGGCGCAAAACGATCTCGCGATCTTCCTGCCGTTGCCCGCTCTCCAGGGTTTGCTCAAGAATATTTCGTAATGTTTCCGGCAGGTTGCTCGTCTTGCGCGCGAGCAGTTCGGACGCGGTCAGGCCGGTGATCTGCTCCACCTCGCGGTTGAAGACGGTGATAATTCCGGTGCGATCCGCCGCCACCACGCCGGTGGTGAGGTTTTGCAGCAATGTTTCGTTGTAGATCTTGGCGTTCTGCACCTCGGTGAAGAGCTGGGCGTTTTCGATCGCCACCGCCAGCTGGCCGCACAAAACCAGAAGGGCGCTTTGCTCGACCGTGCCGTAGATGCGGCCGGAACGGCGTGGGCCCAGGAGCATGACACCGGCGAGATGCTCGCGGGCAAAAATTCCCATCGCCACGCCGATCTCCAGCGACTTCATCTGGCGGCGGACGCGCTCCAGTTCCGGCGTGGAGCGCACCCGGTGGAGTTCATCGAGGACAATTGCTTCCTGGGTTCGCTCGAGGTGAGTGATGATGGCCTGATCGCGATGCAACTCAATGCGCGTGGTGCGAACTCCCGCCTGCACAGCCGGAAATCGCTGGGCGTAAAACTCCTGCTCCGGTAGCAGGAGAAAGACCCTTTCCGCGTCGACCGCCTGACCGATCGTTAGGCCAAAGCGCTCGAGCAGATCGCCCAAGGTGGTGACCGAACGCAGAATGGCGGCCGCCTGGTTCATCGTAGCCTGAAAATCAAGCCGGCGAGTCCCCACGAAAAGGCGGTCGGCCAAAGACTGAGAAACACCCCGCGCCGGCGCCATCGCGAAGGCAATGACCAAAGCAGCGATAATATGACAAAGCGAGCGGGCACTGGGCCCAAGGAGCGGCACGAAGACGGTCAGGCAAAGCCACCAAACGAGGAGGTAAAGCGCGACGAGATAGATGGCCAGCAGGAGGTATGCGCTCGCTCGCCGCATGAAGAAGCCGATCTCGAGAATTTTGCGAGTCGCAACGCCATAGGCGATGACCAGACTGAAGAGAACGACTCGAAATGGTGCGAACCAAAGCGAGCGGGAAGGACCAATGAGATAATCCAGAACGAATGCGAGGCAAAGCGAAAAAACCAGTGCACCTATCGCGCCGATTAAAATGAAAAAGAGTTCCGCGTGTTCGCCGCCTTTCGTCCGCCGAAGATCCTGCCACGTGCTGATGAGTAGTACGACTAGCGCCGCGCCGAAAAAAACAGAGTAAAAGTATACCCCTTTGCCATAAATCGGACTTGGGGCGCCGCCGCTGATGGGCATTTGGGCGGAACGTAAGAACCAGTGCGTCTGACAAAGAACAACGACGACACCCGTAAGAACTAGCCAGCTCCGACAATGGCTAAGGATCGTGCGCCACCCGCTCTGCCCTTCGCGCACGGAAAGACGCAAAAGATTCAAAGCGGTGAGACACAGGGCTCCGGCCACCGATGCCTGGCGGATCGAAAATACCGCAACCTCCTCGCTACTGGCGATAAATGCCAGGTAAAGACTCCCGAGCCATCCGCAGACGACTAAAGAGAACAGCAAAAAACACTGATTCGCCCTTCGCTTCGAATTCGCCTGAAGCACAGCAAGCCCCAGCAGGAATTGCAAGATCAACGCCAGGAGCGTTGGAATGGTTGGGCCGGACATCAGGCAGCGATGCGATGTAAGATCATGCTGCTGGCGGTCCCGCCGAGGCCGCGAACGTTCACCAACGCACAGTCTACTTTGGCCTTTCGCGCCGCATTTGGAACGAAATCGAGATCACACTGGGGATCAGGAAACTGGTAATTAGCGGTCGGCACAATCAGGTTGTGATGCATGCCGAGAGCACAAGCGATCACTTGGAACGGACCTCCCGCAGCCAGCGCATTTCCCGTCACCGCTTTGATTGAACTCACGGGAATGGAATACGCTCGCTTGCCGAAGACTCGCTTGATGATGTTAACCTCGGCCACGTCCAGAATGGGATGCCCTGGTCCATAGGCGGAGATATAGTCCACGTCAGAGCTGCTCCCGCCGGCGTTCGAGAGCGCACTTTTCATCGAGTATTCCAAGCCGGACGCGGTTTGCTCCGGAGGAAAATCTCGCTGGGTCCCATATCCACTGATCTCAAGGTAAGGCCTCGCGCCGCGCGCCTCGGCAGTCTCCAAATTTTCCAGAACGAGAATGCCAGCTCCCTCGGAAATCACTCCAGAATCGCGTGATGCATCGAACGGTCGGCTCGCCGAGCCGGGATCTGCATTTCGGAGAGAGCTTAATCCGCTGGCACAAAAGCTCGCCATGGCGAGGGGGGTAATGGGCGCATCTGCCCCTCCCGCGATTGCAATCTCCGCGCTTCCGCCGCGGATCATCGCAGCTGCGATCGCAACAGCATCCAAACCGGAAGGGCACGCCGACGATACTGTCGCAGCGTTCGCGGACGCACCAATCCGATCCGCGATCACGTTGGCCGCCGCCTGCGGCTTGGATGCCGCTAGCTCGAATGGCCCAACTTTGCCTGGATCACGCTCCGTAACGTCATGAAAAACCCGCTCGATGACGTCGAGCGCGCTGGTGCTTACCCCGATGATGACGGGTACTGGAGTCCGTAGGTCAAGATTGTCTATATCAAGCCCCGAGTCGGCCAGCGCCAGCGAGGTGGCCGCGTATGCCATCTGCGTGTGTCTCGCCATCCGTCGAGGCTTCATTTTCGCGCCCATATAATCGAGTGGATCAAAATTCTTCACCTCGCCCGCAATTCGGCTCTTGAATCCGGTCGCATCGAAGAGTGTGATGGGCCCGATCCCGCTTTCGCCGGCAACCAGCGAACGCCAGAAGGCTTTCAGGCCGGTGCCGTTAGGTGCGAGCACGCCCATGCCGGTCACCACTACTCGATTTCGATTACGCATTTTGCCTTTCAAAAGTTCGTGCCCACCA
>JBBSLW010000003.1:0-42791 GCA_038233495.1 Chthoniobacterales bacterium
AAAGTGGGCAGAGCAAAAGCAACACGGTTGGGTGCCGGTAGAGCAGGCGCACTTCCGAAGTAAAGCACCTGCACCAAGACCGAAATCATGCCGCTCGCGACGCCGAAGGTTCCGATCGGTTCAAGGTCGCTCCGGAAATACCCGCGCCCGACCGCGGTCGAGCCTTCCTGAACGGCGAGGCCGCACAATTCGGAATAGCGTTTCCCCATCGCCAACCCGAAGAAGAAGAAGACCGAAAACGCGAGCAGCGCCGCGAACAAGAGAAACCTCCAGCCGCAAAGAAGTCCAAGCCCGAAACCGACGCCGAGCAGGATCAGGCAGAAGGCCGCCGCGAGCGGAATCGAAACCTGACCGGAGGCCGAAGCCCGTGCCCGCTTCGCCGGGTCCGTGCGATCGGACTCCAAGTCGAGCAAACCTTTGAGGAGATAAATCCCTGAGGCGAGCAGGGTGAGACCGTCAGAAAAGAGATGGGTGAGCACTCGATGAAAAGCAAGAGCGTGCCTCATTAGGTGATCGGTCTGGAGCAGCATGCCGTCGAGATCCACAGAAAGCGGAGAATCAAAAGTAGGATCGTCGGTGAAAGGCATCGGGACGAAAGTGTCGCTCATTCTGCCGCCAACGCCGAACAGAGAAATCAGAGCGCCAAAAGACACTGCCGGTTCGCCGCTTCGGACTTTTGTGCTCCATTGATGCGCAGTTGATGTCTCGCCCTCATTTTACGATTGTTGGCGCCGGTCTGGCCGGGGCGGTTTTGGCCCACGAGCTAGTCAGTGGCTGCGATTGCCGGATTACGATCTACGAGGCCCGCGATCACATCGCGGGCAATTGTCATACCGAGCGCGATCCCGGCTCTCAGGTCATGGTGCACAAATATGGCCCGCATATTTTTAACACCAATCGGGAAGACATCTGGAATTACGTCAATCAATATGCGCGGTTTCGACCCTACGTGAATCGCGTCAAGGTCAAGATCGAGCGCGGGATTTTCTCGTTTCCGATCAACCTCCACACGATCAATCAATTCTTCGAGAAAACGCTCAGCCCAACCGAAGCGCGTGCGTTCATCGCCTCATTGGCCGACCCGACGATCGACGAGCCCGCGAACTTCGAGGAACAGGCGCTGAAGATGCTGGGACGTGATTTGTATGAAGCCTTCTTTCACGGCTACACCAAAAAACAGTGGGGCTGTGAGCCACGCGAGTTGCCCGCGTCGATCCTGAAACGGTTGCCGGTGCGCTTTAATTATAACGATAGCTACTACGACAAATTGTTTCAGGGTATTCCGGAAGAGGGATACACGCAGTTGGTCCAGCGACTTCTCGATCACGAACGAATCACGGTTCTTCTCAATACGCCCTTCGAACCGTCATCGCCGCCGGAATGCGATCACCTGTTTTACACTGGACCGCTCGACGCGTTCTATCAGTTCAAACTCGGCCGGCTTGGTTATCGCACGGTTACTTTCGAGCGCATTGAGGCCAGGGGCGATTTTCAGGGCAACGCAGTCATCAATTATCCAGGCATGGAGGTCCCCTTCACCCGCATTCATGAGCACAAACATTTCGCGCCTTGGGAAAAACACGACGCCACAGTGGCCTTTCGCGAATTCAGCAAAGAAACGGAGCCCACCGATGTCCCTTATTATCCGAAACGACTCGGCAGCGATCTGGAGCTGCTGAAATCGTACATCGCGCTCGCAAAAGCCGAGAAGTCGACCTCTTTTCTCGGACGGCTTGGGACTTACCGTTATCTGAATATGGACGAGGTCATTGGAGAGTCGCTCGATTTCGCAGTCGCTTCTCTCGCGCTTTTGGCCAGGGGAGAACGGCCGCCTGTTTTCGCGATGCGGCAAGCAGTGGAGGGCGCATGAGTCGGTATTCTTTCAACCTGCGCGAGATCGGCGAAAGCATTAGTGCGCAGCTGGTCGTGGTCATGCCGATCTACAACGAGGCGGCCAACATCGCCGAGGTGATCTCCGCCTGGTCCGAGGCTCTCCGTCAGTTCGAGGTGCCGTTTCAAATCATTGCACTCGATGACGGCTCGCGCGACGATACCCACCACATCCTGCTGCAACTCGAAGCGCACCATCCGGAGCTGATCTGCGTGGTGAGCAAACCGAACGCCGGCCATGGGAGCACTTGTCGGATCGGTTACGACATCGCGGCCAGCTCGCCGGCGGAGTGGATACTTCAGATCGATTCCGACGGCCAATGTGATCCAAGGTATTTCGCTGAATTCTGGGCGAAGAGAGACAAAGCCGATTGCATCTTCGGTCTGCGGACGAGCCGGGATGACGGCCTCCCGCGCATCCTAACCTCGGCGATCTGCCGCCTCGGTTCTTCCCTCATTTGTGGCCGCGACCTGAGGGATGCCAATGTTCCGTATCGGCTCATGAGGCGGGACGCTCTCCGTCGGGCGCTGGAGCACATTCCTCCAAACTTTAACATTCATAACGTCGCCCTCACTTATGTCCTTAAGAAACTACCCGATGTGAGGTGGGAATACGTGGCCATCCACTTCCCCGACCGGCAGGGGGGAGAGAACAGCATCAACCTTCTAAAAGTGATGACGTGGGGCGCGGAGATGCTGTTCGAGTTGTTGCGCATTCGGGTGCGCGCCGACGAGCTTTGAGCGGGTCCAAATCGTAATGCGACCTGTTCAGCAAGGCCGAGGCCGCCGCACAGTGAGAATGTCATCGTCCGCCGCTACGCGGTATTCGCTTTTTTGCATCGCCGCTTTGGTCGTAACCGCCTGCGCGATCACGCACCAAAGTCTATGGATCGATGAAGGAAATACTGCGTTTAAGGCTCTTCAACCTTCTTTAGGCGCCTGGTGGGCGACCTTCGTCCGCGAGAAGGGCTCCGACCTGCAGATGCCGGGTTACATGCTTTTCGTCTGGGGTTGGGAGAAAATTTTTGGAGCTTCCGAAATCGCCCTGCGCGCGGCTAATGTTCCATTCTTCGTCGGTGGTACGCTGGCGCTCGCCTGGGGAATATCGAAGAAGCGTATCCTGCAAACCGCCGTTGTGCTTCTCACCCTAACGAACGCATTTCTCTGGTATTACTTGAGCGAAGCTCGGCCTTATATCGTCCTCTTCGCCTTCTCCGCCGTCACGGCCGCCTGTCTCGTCCGTCTCGCGGTCGACAAGGAGGAAGCGCTCCATTCCGCGCTTTGGTTCCGGCTCTTTTGCCTCGGAATCGTCGGCCTTTGCCTGACGAGCCTGATCGCTGTGCCATGGGCGCTCGGGGCCATGGCGGCGGCTCTTTATTGGAGCGGATGGCGAAGGACGATCGGAAGCGTGGCTCGTCATAAAGTCGCAGCCGCTTTGACGGTCGCGGTCCTTGGCGGCCTCGCCCTTTATTACCTTTGGACGATGCAACTGGGGGCACGCGCCTCGGGGGTGGGACGGACGGACTGGATCAACGTCGCTTTCATTTTTTATGAGCTGTTCGGAATCGGCGGTCTCGGGCCGGGCCGTCTGGAACTGAGAACACAAACGCTGCGCGCGATTTCCTCCTACCTACCCGGCATCGCCGCTGGCGCGATGGCGGTTGGCCTCTTGCTCGGCGCGGGGCTTGTCAGCTTAAAAAACCGCCTAACGAGAGGCGCTACTGTGTTCTACCTGCTGGCCGTCGCTCTTCCTTTCGGACTCGTATTGGCGGCAGGCGCGACTGATCAGATGCGGCTCCTCGGACGCCACCTGACTCCGCTCCTCCCCTACCTGCTCGCCCTCATGGGCGTGGGTGCCGCGGCGCTATTCCGCGCCGGAGGGTGGAAGAAAGCCGGCGCAGCGCTCGCTCTTGCCGTGTTCTTCGCTTCCGCGCTTGAGATCCGTTTCGCGTCCCGTCATCGACGCGACGATTACCGAAGTGCCGCGGGCATGGCGCGGGAAGCGGTGGCGTCCGGCAAACGCGTCTGGTGGCTGGCGGATATCAGCACGGCGCAATATTACAGGGTGCCGCTCGAGTCACCGCAGGTTGTCACTTCCACCGATCCGAAGACTCTCGGCCAGCCGCCCGCGCTGGTGATTTTCTCCAAGCCCGACGTCTATGATGGCTCGGGCGCGGCCCGTTCCTATCTGCAGCAGAACGGCTTTAAAGTGACGAAAGTCCTGCCGGCTTTTGAGATCCTGCAGCGACCGCCGGGTCGTTAGACGCGCGGGAAATCTCCGGGAAAATCTGACGGATAAAATTCTGCAGCATGGCGTCGGTCTCGGCTTCGTCGTGCCCGAAGGGAACGAAGCCTTTCGTGATATCGGCCGCAACCGTGATATAGGCCCAGCGCTGGTTATAGCCGCGAAAAACGCGGTCCCGGATATCGATCATGGTACGCTCGAGGTGCGAGGCGGTGCGATGATGGTAGCCGACAAACCAGTAGTAATTGAGGTTGTAAATCGAGGCCGTCTCCCCGTCGCGCATCGGCACCTGCCGGGCGTTGTGGAGGCGGGTCACGCCGAGCTTTTTCTCCGACTCGAGCGGGATCCGGAGCAGGGTAGAATCGGCGATCGTCCAGCCCTGCGCCGGGAGGCATCGTTCGGGGCGATGAATGCTGTTGTCCAAATCGGCGCCGGACAAAACGATCGAGACAAAAATGGTGTTACCTGCCGCATCGGTGTAAACCTTGCGCGCGAACTCCGTATCGCCGGCCAGCACCTCGAGTTCGCGATCGGTGATCTTTTGGTCGACGCCATACCACTTCCCGACGAACTGCGGGAGTTCGAGCTTGATCCCGACCGGCTGCGTTTTCGCGGTCGTGGGCAGGAGAAAGATCGCACTGAAGCCCGCGCCGAGGATGAGGAGGAGAACGATGAGGCGCTTAGGCGTCATAAACGGCGGCCTCCTTTCCCTTCTTCGTTTTCGCGAACCAGCCGAGGTAATCGATGTTCAGGAGCTTGCTGAACCCGAGCATGCAGAGCAGCGCGATAGGAAAGAAAATAAGCTGGCTGGCCCAGTCGTGATAAATGCCGCCGGCAAACTTGGCGAAGCCGAAATGGCCGAGGACGATGATGGTAAAGATGCGCCCGGCGTTGCCCACGATGGCGAAGAGGACCGAAGCGGCCAGGATAGTGACTTTTTTCCACCCCTTCTTCTCGCAAAGGTGCACATAGATGGCGGTCAGCATGACCATCGCGATGAGCGATCGAATGCCGCTGCAGCCTTCCGCGATTTCGAAGCCCCAGTCACCGTGCACCGGCCGAATGGAGGTGCCGACGGTGTAAATCGCGATCCCGCAGAGGCCGCTCAGGACTCTGACGAACTCGATGATGATGAACTGAAGGCGAAAGGTCATTTGCTCGAGCGCGCCGAGCGGGATCATGAAAAGCAGGAGCGCGATCGGAAACCGGACGATCCGCGCCACTTCTCGCCCCCAAAGATAAAGAACCATCCCATAGATAAGAAAAGGGAATCCGAAAAGCGCGACGCGAGGCTGGAAGGCGCGGGCCGCGACGAGATAAAACAAGAGGCCAAGGGAGACAAAAATTAGCCCGAGATTGCTCCCCTCCTTGCGCGCCTCCCGGATGGCGCCGCGATGATACCAGAGGAGAAAAAGAACCGCGAAGGGGATGAGCTTGCTGTGCTCTTGATTGTATTGGGGGAGGAAACGGAGCCAGGCCCATTCCCAGATCGGTTGGGAGTAATTCGCATAAAGCGGGAGGAAACCGAAGAAATAAACTACCGTCCCGGTGGCGGCAAAGAAGAGGAATGCCTGCGCCGGCCGATTCCTGATCCAAATCAGGAACAAGCGCAAGAGGCCGCCGAGTTGTGTGATCTGCTCCATGGGCGCCCGATTTTAGAATTTTTCCGCTCGCCGCGCAATCGCGACTTTCTGCCTAACGAATACTAATCGACGACTTCCAGCCCCATCTGGCGGGCCGTGCCGGCGATAATTTTAAAGCCAGCCTCGTCGCTGCGCGAGTTGAGATCGTTGGCCTTCGTTTTCACAATGTCCATGATCTGCTTGCGCGTCACTTTGCCGACCTTCGTCTTGTTCGGCTCCTTTGAGCCGGCCGCGATGCCGGCGGCTTTCTTGAGGAGAATCGCGGCGGGCGGGCTCTTGGTGATGAAGGTGAAGGATTTGTCTTTAAAGACTGTGATCACGACCGGGAGGATGTCGCCCGCCTGCTTTTGCGTGGCGGCATTAAATTCTTTGCAGAACGCCATGATGTTGACGCCGCGAGGTCCGAGCGCGGTGCCGACGGGCGGGGCCGGGTTGGCTTGGCCGGCCGGGATCTGCAGTTTGATATGAGCAACGATTTCTTTAGCCATGATTCAAATTTTCTTTGGACAGGATTAACAGGATGGGGAGGAAGATGCGGACTCGTGAAATTCCTGAAAAAACAATCCTGTAAAATCCTGTCTGTCTTTTAACCTCTCTCGACCTGCCAGTATTCGAGTTCCACCGGCGTAGCGCGACCGAAGATGGTGACTGAGACGCGCAGCTTGCCGCGTTCCGGATCGATCTCTTCGACGATGCCGCTCTGGTTTTGGAACGGGCCGTCGGCCACCTTGACCGTCTCGCCGACCTCGAAGCTGACCTTCGGTTTCACTTTCTCCTCACGCTCGCGCATCTGCGCCAGCATGTTGTCGACTTCCGACTGCCGCATCGGGATGGGACGATCTTTCGTCCCCGCAAAACCAATCACGCCCGGCGTTTCCCGAATGAAATACCAGGTCCGGCCGATGAGCTGATTTTCCTCATCGAGCAGGTGCATGTTGACGATCAGGTAACCGGGGAAAAATTTTCTCGTCGTCTCGCTTTTCTTGCCGCGCTTGATTTCCGAAACGCGCTCCGTCGGGACGAGCACCTCGTAAACGACGTCGGTCATCTCCTCTTTTTTGACCCGCTTCTCAAGGTTGTCGCGCACCTTGTTCTCCTGCCCGGAGAGCACGTGGACGACGTACCATTGATCTTTGGCGGCGAGGGTATGAGCCATGGCTAGAGGCGGGTGAGGAAATGAATCACGTTAACGAGAATGAAATCGAAAAGCGCCACGTAACCGCCCAGCAGGAGCATCGCGATGATGACCACGAGGGTGGAATCGGTCAGCTCCTTGTAGCGCTTCATTCCCTTCTCTTTCGGGTCCCAGGGCCAGGAAGCTTTTTGCAACTCGATCCGGACTTCGGAGAAGAAATTTTTCGATTTGGTTAACATGCGCTTTTTACCGGGTATCCAATCAGGCCAGGAGGGACTCGAACCCCCAACCGACGGTTTTGGAGACCGCTACTCTACCAATTGAGCTACTGACCTATTTTGGTGCCGCTTTCGCGTTAACTTAGTCCAGAATCTCGCTCACGCGACCCGCGCCGACGGTTTTGCCGCCTTCACGAATGGCGAACCGGATCGTCTTTTCCATCGCGATCGACGTGCCGAGTTCGACCTCGACCGAAACGTTGTCGCCCGGCATGACCATCTCAACGCCTTCGGCCAGCTTCACGCTGCCCGTCACGTCGGTCGTGCGGAAATAGAATTGCGGCCGGTAGTTGGTGAAGAACGGCGTGTGACGGCCGCCTTCTTCCTTCGAGAGGACGTAGACTTCCGCTTTGAATTTCTTGTGCGGCTTGATCGAGCCGGGCTTGGCGATGACCTGCCCGCGCATGACGTCTTCTTTTTTCACGCCGCGGAGGAGCACTCCGACGTTGTCGCCGGCCCGCGCTTCGTCGAGCAGTTTGCGGAACATTTCGATGTCGGTTGCGGTCGTCTTCGCGGTATCGGTCAGCCCGACAATCTCGACTTCCTCCATTTTCTTGAGGATGCCGCGCTCGACACGACCGGTCGCGACGGTGCCGCGGCCTTCAATGTTGAAGACGTCTTCCACCGGCATGAGGAAGGGCTGATCGACCGGGCGCTCCGGCACCGGGATGTAATCGTCGACCGCCGCGATGAGCGCGAGGATCTGCGCTTCCTGCTCAGCGTCGCCGTTCAGCGCCTTGAGCGCGCTGCCTTTGACGATCGGGATGCTGTCCCCCGGGAATTCATACTGCGTGAGGAGATCGCGCACTTCCATTTCGACGAGGTCGAGAAGCTCGGGATCGTCCACCATGTCGACCTTGTTCAGGAAAACGACGACGGAAGGCACGCCGACCTGGCGGGCGAGCAGGATGTGCTCGCGGGTCTGAGGCATCGGGCCGTCCGCGGCACTGACCACGAGGATCGCTCCGTCCATCTGCGCGGCGCCGGTGATCATGTTCTTCACGTAATCGGCGTGGCCGGGGCAGTCGACGTGCGCGTAGTGGCGCTTGTCGCTCTCGTACTCGACGTGCGCGGTCGAAATCGTGATGCCGCGCTCTTTTTCTTCGGGAGCGGCGTCAATCGAATCGTAGGCGCGCGCCTGGGCAAAGCCCTTTTTCGCGAGCACGGTCGTGATCGCCGCGGTGAGGGTGGTCTTGCCGGGGTCAACGTGACCGATCGTGCCGACGTTCACGTGCGGCTTATTTCTTTCGAACTTGTCCTTAGCCATCTGGAATTCTCCTTGGGTTACTTAATCTTTACTGACTTTTCGTTAGGTTAATCTTTTTCGGTCGCGCGCTCATCTGGAGCCCACAACCGGGCTTGAACCGGTGACCTCGTCCTTACCAAGGACGTGCTCTACCAACTGAGCTATGTGGGCCGCTGTTCATTTCGGGTTCATCCCCGCAGTCGCGGGACGAACCGGTTGCTCGCCGTCGTTAGAAGCGAAAGTCCCAAAGTCGGTCAAATAATTCGCCGACCATGGGACTTGCCTCGTTCTCCGAAAAAGCGTCGGCAAGCTAACCGCACGCCCCGCAGTGTCAAAGAAATTTCTTCCTCGACGCCCGCAGGGAAAAGGGGGCCGCTATTCGTGGTATTCGACCGGGGCCCGTCGCCGCCAGATCACGAACCCGATGACGATAATGACGAGCAGAACCGCGATCCCGATTCCGATGTTAAGCGGTGTGAAGACGCTTTTCGGCACCGGCGTCGGCTCCGGGGTGGCGGCCGGCGGGGTCGCCTTGGGCGCGAAGAGCGCTTCCTCCGCCATTGCGCGGCGCTGCGCGTCCGAGTCCTTCGGGTTGACTTCGAAAGCCTTCCGGTAATCGGCCGCCGCCTTCCGATAATCGTTCATCAAGTGGTAGGTGTAAGCGCGGCCCTTGTAGAGCGTCCAGCGCTGCGGGCTTTGCGCGATCGCGCCGGTGTAATCGGCGATCGCTTCGGCATATTTTTTCTGATCGCGATTGGCTTCGGCACGGCGCTCCAGACCGATTGGGTCGTTCGGCTTGGCCGCCAGGTATTTATCGTAATCCGAGAGCGCCTTTTCCCAATCTTTCAGCTTGGAATGGGCGAACCCGCGGAAACCGTAGGCGTCGATATCATCCGGCTTGAGCTCGATCGCCTTGGAGAGATCTGCGATCGCCGGCTCCCACTGGCCGAGGTAAAGATGGGCCTGCCCGCTCCCGAGGTAGCTGCGTTCGTCGTCGGGCTTCATCTCGATTGCCTTCTGATAATCGGCCAGCGCCTCGGCGTACTTTCCCACCGCCAAGTACATCGAGCCGCGGTTCTGATAAATCGCGAAGGCGTTATCCGGGTTGGCCTCGAGCGCCTTGGTGAACTCTGCGATCGCCGGCTCGAACTGCCGTTGATCGACGAGCGCGAGCGCGGCTTTGATGTGGCCGCCGGGATCGCCGCCGCTGCCCTCTTTTTTTGACTTGGCGAAGGCGGTTCCGAGCGGTCCGAGGCAAAGCGCCAGGATGGCGGCCACGATCAAAAATCTTCCGGTTTGTTTTTTCATAAAGGGTGCTCCGAGAAAGCTTCGTATCTGAGCATGGCCGTGAGTGCAAGTGGCCGGATGGCAGCACCCGGCAGCTGCGAGTGGGAAAATTTTTCCCGCAACCTCGCTTTCCGCGTTTAACCTCCCCGTTTTCCAAGCCATGCCGAGCCAGCAAAAGAACTCTTCGGAAGGTTACGCCGCGGTCTTCGCCACCGTGCTGATTTGGTCGACGCCGTCGCTTTTCCAGTTCTACCTCAACCGCACCTACGAGCCGTTTGCGCAGAATTTCTATCGTTACGCGGTTGCTTTCCTCGCCATCCTCCCCTTCGCGATTCAGCGCTTCCGGAAAAGCGGCCCGCCGCTCGATCTCCGTCTCGTTGGCGCCTGCCTGCTGCCGGCTTTGCCTAACGTCGTCCACCAGATCTCGCAGACCGTCTCGCTCTTCTACATGGGCCCGGGCGTCTACGCGATTTTCATCCGCTCGAGCGTCATCATGACCGCGCTCCTCGCCCTCATTTTCTTTCCCGAGGAACGCTGGATTATCCGGCAATGGCGCTTCCAGCTCGGCACATTTTTGGGATTGTTAGGCGCGGTTGGCGTCTTCTGGTTTCAACCGGGCCGGACGGCCGGGCACGTCCCCTGGCGCGGCCTGGCCATCGCTTTCTCCGCCAGTTTTTCCTGGGCGCTCTACGGCGTTCTGGTGAAACGCCCGGCGGCGCGGATGGGCTCGATCCGCAGCTTCAGCGTGATCAGTTTTCTCACCGGCGCGCTCCTTTTCCCGCTCACTTTTTTCTTCGGCAAACTCCAGACGCCGTTCCTCGCCGGCGCGCAGGTGAACGGCATCCTCATCCTCTCCGCCGTCCTCTGCATCAGCCTGGCCCATGTTCTCTATTACGTCGCGATCCGCGAGATCGGGGTCGCGCTTTCGCAAACTCTCCAGCTCCTTTCTCCGGTCGGCGCGCTCGCCTTGTCGGCCTGGATTTTCGGCGAGCGACTCTCGAACGCGCAACTCTGGAGCGCGGCAGTTTTGCTTTTCGGGGCCTTCCTCGCGATGCGGGTGAAACCGGCCGCGGTCGTGGAGACGGCGGAAAATCTGTAGCCGCTTCGCTGTGCGGAGCGCGGGTCTCGGCGCGGCGTTCGAAATCGGCGTTAACCCCGCGTCGCCCACAGGGCGACGGCTACAAGTGCTGCGCTTTGCGCACCAGCTCAATCAATTCCGCGCGGTAACCGTTCGCGTCCGTCGCTTTTTTTTGCGGCAAATGTTGAGCGCGCGATTGCGGCAGACGGCAAAGAGCCACTTCGCCGGCGCGGCATCCGTTTGCCGGCGGGTCTGACGCTGGAGCTGGACAAAGGTTTCCTGCACGACATCGCGGGACCGGCCGCGATCGCCGAGGATGCGCGCGGCGTACTGCAGGAGCGGCAACTCGAAGCGCCGCAAGAGCGCCGTCAGGTCGTCATCGGCTGGGACTGGATCGGCCACGCGCATAAACTCTTCCCAAGTTCTAACGCCCCAGCCGCCGAATTATTAAGAGAATTATCCCTGCGCGGGAATCATTCGTCTCGCGCGGCGAGGCAAAACGAAGGTCTGCCGCGCGAGGATCGATTGGAGCTCTCCCGGTTCGTAAAATGCCTCGAGCGCTTCTTTTTGGAAAAGATCCGGGTTGCGCGCCGCAAAATCCTCCCAATCGACGAACTCGCTATGCAGCCGGCGTTCCGCGATAAGCGCAAGAAAGGCCACCGTGATCGTCTCGTGATAAACCTCCGGCTTCCCCGCCCTGACCGTCAGACGGCGCAGGCCTCGGGCGAGATGCAGGAGCGCCTCGGGAAAGTAATGGCGCTCGAGCAACTCGTAACTCACCCGGACATGCGCGCGATGCGGAAACTGCGCGGGATCGAGCCGGCCCGCCTCGAAGTCGGCCAGCAGATCGGTCGCCGTCTCAAGCGTCGGCATGATCCTCCTCGACCAGCCGATGGCTCTCGCGCGCTTTCAGCTCGAGGCCGTAGATCGCGCGCAGCTTCTTGATGTGGCCCAATGTTTTGGGACTGAAGGCGGATTTTCCCTCGAGGGCGTGGAGGGTGACACCCTCGAGCAGATCGCCTAACGACAGGTCGAGATATTCCGCCAGCGCCTTGAGCGTTTTGACCAGGGTCTTTTCCATCCGGGCCCCGATCTGCACTCGCTCGATTTTCTTCCGCTCCGGGTTTTGCTTCATTGGGACCATGTTACCATGATAACATAGCCGCGCAATCCCGAAGGCACCGCCTGACGGGCCAAGCCTGCGTGCCGCGGCGGCGGCTGCCTAACTGCGCCGGCCGCGGCGCGACCGAACGAGAAAGACGATCCCGAGCACGACCAGGATGCCGGTCGCGATGAGCCAGCCGGCCGTCTCCGGAATGTGGAGGTAGGTGCGACCGTGGCGGACACCGTCGGCCCAGCCGAGCATGAGACAGAGGAGCGCGACCGCGAAGAACATGATGCTGAAGGCGAGCGCGGACTCGCCGCGGGTTGAACGCACTTTTACAGGATCGGAAGAATTCATGGTGGCGGTCAATTGGTAAGCGCCGCACGCGGTCGCGGTCAAATCATTTAATTATTGATTTCCACTCGACTTCCCCCATCAGAAAGCGACGCCGATTTTCGTCAGCAAAGGCGAATTGGCCGAAGTGCAGATTGACGATTCCAGCGCCAGCCTCAAACTGCCTCCGCTCACCGGAGCCGTCCTCACCATCGAGTGAACCGCGGACAGAATTGTGGCTCCGGGGAGCACGGGCTGCCAGCCCGTTGGCGATGGCAGTCTGCCATCGTGAACTTCTAAAACGCGATGCACGCTCGAATCGCTCCCGACATCCCTAATCACGGCGCCGAAAGTGCGCCGGTGCAACCTGCACCGGCCAACGGGCTGACAGCCCGTGCTCCCCGGCACCTCCGCGCCACGCTCTTCCTCCTCCTCGTCACCTTCCTCCCCGTCTGCCACCGCGCCCCCGATACCGCACCCACATCCGCATCTGGCACCAGAAGATCGGCGGAAAACGCGGCCTTTTTAACGAATTCATCCGGCACCACAACGCGGCCCATCCCGACTGCGTAGTCGAGGCGCTCTATAAGGAGAACGAAGAGCTGCGCAATCTCTACATCATCGCCGCCGTCGCCGGCCAAGGCCCTGACTACGGACCGGCCGAGACGTCGGCGTCCTCGTCACGACCGCGACCATCCGGCCGCTCGACCAGATTTTCGGCGCCGATTTCTTCGCGCGCTTCACGCCCCGCGGCCTGGTCGATTGAAAAGGCTCCCACTGGCTCGCGTCCGACCAGATCGGGAATCATCTCACCCTCGTCTATAACAAGGCGCTCGTCCCGACACCGCCTCCACCCTCGACGAACTCTTTTTGCCACAGATGAACACGGATTTACACAAATGGATTGGCTTCTCTTCCATTCCCTCATCTGTGTCAATCTGTGGCCGATTGAAATCATTTTCGCCACGGATGAACACGGATTTACACGGATGGATCTGCCTCCGATCGACTCCCCAATCTGTGTTTCTTCTGTGTCAATCTGTGGCATCAATCTTAGGCAGACCAGCAACCCACAATAAATGCGCCAGACCGGATTCACCGCCCGCCTCTTCATCACTTTCCTTCTCGCGCCGGCTTTGCTCGTCATTCTCGCGGTCGTCGCCTTTCCGTTTGCCTTCAACGTTCTCCTCTCCTTCTCGAACGCGAATCTCTATCACATCCGCGACTGGCGCCTGATCGGTTTCGCGCAGTACGTCTCCGTTTTTCAACAGCAGCTCTTTTGGTCGATCCTGCTCAAGACCGTCATCTGGACGCTGGTGAACATCGTCTTCCACGTCGCGATCGGGGTCTTTCTCGCGGTCGTGTTGCACCAGAAATTCATCCGCGGGAAATCGGCCTGGCGCGTCGCCCTCATCCTGCCCTGGGCCCTCCCGCAATACATCGGCGCGCTCACCTGGCGCGGGATGTTCAATTACGAATACGGCTCGGTGAATTTGCTCATCACGAAATACCTTCACCTCGCCCCGGTGCAGTGGCTCACCTCGCCCTTCGAGGCGTTTCTCGCGGTCATCATCACCAACATCTGGCTCGGGTTTCCCTTCATGATGGTGATCGCGCTCGGCGGCCTGCAATCGATCCCCGACGAGCTCTACGAAGCGGCCGACGTCGACGGCGCGTCGCAGTGGTTTCAGTTTTGGAACATCACCGCGCCCTTGCTCCGGCCGGTCATGATCCCCGCGATCACGCTCGGCATCATCTGGACGTTCAATAACATCAACGTCGTCTGGCTCGTCTCGAACATGGGCGAACCGGCCGACTCGACCCACATCCTCGTTTCCTACGTCTACAAGGCGGCCTTCAACATGTATCGCTTCGGCTGGGCCGCCGCGCTTTCCGTCGTCATCTTCGCCATCCTCTTCGTCTTCGCGCAGGTCTTTCTCAAAACTTCGAAAGCGACCGAGCCGGTCTACTAGCGAAAGTTCGAAGAACGCCCTCGTCCCGCGCCACACTCCGGGTAGCGCGCGCGTCCCGCGTGCTGGCGATTGCGTCCCGCGATCGCGAACTTTCGCTGGAGACGCCGCGCCCAGAAAAGTTCGTTGCAGCGAGGACGCCGCAACCAGCACGCGAGACGCGCGCGCTACCCAGACCCCTTCACGGCGCTGCACCGCCTCGTATTCGCACCTCTTCCCCGCAGACCACGCGAAATAGAGGCCGCCCGCGATCGGGACCGCGCGTGAACCGCCCGGTCAATGGCGCGGCCGGTTCGCGGAAGATACGACCACAATCTTACCAAACGCGCGCGACCCAGCCTCCTAACGACGCTGCGCCGCCTCGTAGTCGCGCGTCTTCCATGCATACCAAGCGAAGCAAAGCCCGCCTGCAATCAGCATGACCGAGAGCGTTTGTCCGCGCGTGAACGGCCCGGTCAGCGGCGCGTCCGGTTCGCGGAAATATTCGACCACGATCCTGACGAACGCGTAGAGGAGCAGAAAAAGCCCGGCCAGCATCCCGCGCGGCTGCCGCGTCCGAAGACGCAGAAACCAGAGCGAGGCGAAGAGAAACACTCCCTCGAGCAGCGCCTCGTAGATTTGCGACGGATGCCGCGGGGTGAGCGTTTGCTGCAGGACGTTGTGGAGCGCGGGATTGCTCCGCGCCTGCTCGATCATCAGGTCGAGGTCGCTCAGCGACGGCTGCACGGCCTGGGCCGCGGCCATCGTGCGTTCCCCGATCGCGGGCAGATCGATCGCTTCCTTCGGAAATTGCACCGCCCACGGGACCGTCGTCGGTCGTCCGTAGAGTTCGCCGTTGATGAAGTTCGCGCAGCGCCCGAGAAAGAGCCCGACCGGCGCGGAGATCGCAATGTTATCGGCCAGGCTCAGCCAGGAAATGCGTTGCGACCGCGCGTAAAGAAAGACGACCAGGGTGAGACCGATCATTCCGCCGTGGCTCGACATCCCGCCGTCCCAGACCCGGAAGATCGAGAGCGGATCGGCGAGCGTGTTTTCCAGCCGGTAGAAAAAAACGAAACCGAGCCGTCCGCCGGCGACCACGCCTAACGACGCCAGCAGAATGAAGTCGCCCACCTTGTCCGGCGCGAGCGCGCAATAGCGGCGTTGCGTGAGCCAGCGGAGGAGGAGAAAGCCGCAAAAGAAAGCGAGCAAATAGGAGAACCCGTACCAACGAATCCCGAAACTCGGTCCGAACCGGACCATGAAGGGGCTGAAATTATCGACGTAATAGGCGAGCAAGCCGGCAACCTAAAGCAGCCAAACGTTCCTGCGGAGAAGAAAATTTTTGCTCCGCGCAGCCGGCCCGGTTCAAGGTGTGGATCGCGTGAAGATCTCGCTCTGCCTTTTGCTCCTCACTGTTGCCTCCGCGCTGGCCGCGGATCTCAACCCGGCGGCCGTCCGGCGGGCCGCGGAATATTCCGCCGCGCATCGCGGCACCTCGTTTCTCGCCATCCAGAATGGAAAAACCCTCCTCGAAGATTATCCTGGCAAAGCGTCGGCGGAAAAACCGCAGCGGATTTACAGCGGGACAAAAGCCTTCTGGAATCTGGCCGCGCTCGCCGCGCAGGAGGATGGCATCTTCGACCTCGACGAGCGCGTCGCGGCCACGATTCCCTCCTGGCGCGACGATCCGCGGAAGGCGCAGGTCACGATTCGGCAACTGCTCGATTTCTCCGCCGGGCTCGCGCCGGGCTTCCTTTTGCAGGTAAACGAATTTGGCGATCGCGACCAAAGCGCGTTGCGCCTGCCGATGCTGGCCGAGCCCGGCCGGGCTTTCATCTACGGCCCGGGCGCGCTCCAGGTTTTCCATCGGGTCTTGAAGGAAAAGCTGCGCGGTAAAACGCCGACCGAATACCTCGAGCGCCGCGTCCTGCGCAAGCTGCGGCTCGGCCCGCAACGTTACCTGAACGATCGCGCCGGCAACCCGCTTCTCGCCGCCGGCTTCACCCTCACCGCCCGGCAATGGGCCCGGCTCGGGCAGCTCGTGCTCGACCGTGGCAAACCGGTCGTGAAACCAGAGTCGCTCGCCCAATCCTGGCGGGGCTCAGCCGCAAACCGTGCCTTTTCGTTAGGCTGGTGGAATAACCGCGCTGCGCCCGGCGGGCGGGAGTTCGACCTGGAAGCGATGCTAACCCCGAAATGGTCGCGGCAGGATTGGCGCGACGCCTGCCTCTGTCGCGACGCACCGAGCGACCTGGTCGCATGCATCGGCTCGGGCTACCAGCGGCTCTACGTCATCCCGTCGCTCGATCTCGTCGTCGTCCGGCACGGCGGCGGCGGGACCTTTTCCGACGGCAAATTCTTGCGCCTGCTCCTCGGGAAGAAGTGACTTTTAGGAAAAACTGGAAGCCAGGAATCCAGGAAGAGTTGCACGAGTCTTCCTCATGGTTTCCTGGTTTCCAAATTTCGATTTTTTGGCGAGACGTAATAAATCGCCAGACCAAGGAGGGCGGTCGCCAGTCCCCAGAGCGAGGCTTCGCGCGTCCCGGCGTCCTCGAGCAAATGCCAGAGCATCCAGCCGCTGACCGCGAGAAAAAGCGCCGGTGTAATCGGATATCCCCAGGTGCGATAAGGCCGCGCCAGCTCGGGCCGGCGCCAACGCAAAATGAAAACGCCGAGCACGGTCAACGCGGAAAAGAGCGTGAGGCTGAACTGCACGTAGTTCACCACTTTTTGAAAAGTCGTAACCAGGATGAGGAGGTTCGCGATCGCAAATTGGATGAGGGTGGCGCGGGCCGGAATCCCGCGCCGATTGCGTCCTGCAAACCAGGAAAGCGCGTGCAAGTCCTCGCCCATCGTCATCGTGACGCGCGGGCCGATCCACATCATCGCGCTGACCGTCGAGACGAGACCGAGCGCGATAAAGATCGCCATCATTTTGCCCCCGGCCGCTCCGAAAATGTGGAGCCCGGCGATGAGCCCGACTTCCTGTTTCCCGGCCATCTCGGCGGCGGGCGTGGTGCGGAGAAAGACGGCGTTGATCCCGAGATAAAGCGCCATCACAAGGAGGGTGCCCAGCCCTAACGAGAGCGGAATCGTGCGCGCCGGGTTGCGCACTTCCCCCACGATGTAGGTCGACGCGTTCCAGCCGGAATAGGCGTACATGACCCAGTAAAGGCTGATCGCGAACGGCGTGCTCACGAGCAGCGCGCCATCCGCCGCCACCGGCAGAAACGAAATCGGCTGCGTCCCGCGCACCGAAAAACCGGCCACGATGATGAGGAGAATGAGTCCGACCTTGAGCAGAGTGGAAGTGTTTTGAAATCCGCTCCCCAGGCGCAAATCCCAGAGCAGGACAAGCGTCGTAATCCAGACCACCGCGAGCGAAAGGAAGAGCGGATTCGTGCCTGGCACCACCGCGGCGACATAAGTGCCAAACGGAATCGCCGCGATCGCGACCGGCGCCGCGAAGCCGACGGTTGCAGAAATCCAGCCGGCCACGAACCCGAGCGCCGGATGGTAGATTTCGCGCAGGAAATGGTACTCGCCGCCGGAACGGGGGAGCGCTGCGCTCAGCTCCGCGTAGGAGAGCGCGCCGCAGAGCGCGCAAATCCCGCCGATCGTCCAGAGCGCCATGACGGCAAACCCGGTCGGCAAATCGCTGACCTGAAAACCAAGGCTCGTGAAAATGCCCGTCCCGACCATATTGGCCACCACGATGCAGGTCGCGGTCAGGAGCGAGATTCTCCTCGGACCGTGTGAAGAAGGGCGCACTACTCGAAGCTCTACGGGCTTCCCCCGGCGGATTCAAACGCAGATCACGGATCGTCCTGCCCCAGGCCGGATCCCGCTCGTTAGGCGGCGCCGCCTTCCTGTTTTCCCGGATTTCCCTTTTGCGCGCCCGGCAGTCCCGTCGAAGGTGCGGGCATGAAGAAATCCCTCATTCTCTTCCTTGGGATAATTCTCGTCGGCGGCGGATGCGCCTATGGACCGGGTTATGGTCCCGGCTATGGACCGGTCGTGGCCAGCGGCAGCTATGCCGTCGCGATCGGCGATCGGCCCTACTACACCCGCGGGCCCTACTACATCGAGCGCGGTCGCCGATACGTCTGGATCCGGGGCCATTGGGGCCGTCGCCATGGCCGGCGCTACTGGGTGCCGGGGCGTTACGTCGTTCGTTAGGCGAATCGACTCAGGGCAGCGGCCGGAGGAAGGCGAGGACCCGCCGGCTACAGCTTCCACTTTTTCGGCAGCTTCTGCTTCAGCGTGGCGACCGCGGCGAAGAGGTCGCCCATTTTTTCGACGCGCTTGAGCGTTTGCTCGCAACGGAAGACAAGCCGCTTCGCATCCTTCTTTTTCAGCGTCGTCTCCACTTCTTCCCAGGTCACGGGCGTGGAGGCGGTCGGCTCGTCTTTCGCTCGGAGCGAGTAAACGCAGATCGTCGTCTTGTGTTCGTCGTTCTGGCTCCAGTCGACGAAGATTTTTCCTTTCCGGAGGGCTTTCGCCATTTTCGAAACCACCAGCTGCGGATGCTCGCGCTCGAGATGCTCCGCGAGCGCGTGTGAGAGTTCTTTCGTCTGGTCGTAGGTGACGGCGGTGTTCAGGGGGACGTAGACCTGCAGCCCTTTCGAGCCGGAAGTTTTCGCGAAACTCTGCAGCTTCATCCCGGCGAGAATCTCGCGCAGCCAAAGCCCGACCTGGCAGCACTGCACGATGTCGGCCGGCGCGCCGGGATCGAGGTCAAAGACCATCATCGTCGGGCGCGCGACATCCTTTTTGCGCGAGAGCGAGGTGTGCAGCTCGATGTCGGCGAGGTTCGCCGCCCAGACGAGCGTCGGGAGATCCTGCGCCAGGCAGTACTGCATGTCGCGCTGGTTGCCTTCGCTCCAGACTTTCGCGGTCTTGACCCATTTTGGACGATGAGTCGGGCAGTTTTTCTCGTAGAAAAATTCGTTCTCCACGCCGTTCGGGTAGCGCTTCATGGTGAGCGGCCGGTCTTTCAGATGCGGCAGAAGGACAGGCGCGATCTGGATGTAATAGTGAATCATCTCGCCCTTGGTGAACCCGGCTTTGGGCCAGAGCACCTTGTCGAGATTCGAGACGGCGAGGGTACGGTTGTCGACGACCAGTTCGGTTTTGCTACTCATAGGAGCTATCGCGATATTCTAACCGCGCTCAGCTTTATTCTAACTGATCAGGGAGTGTGGCAAAAGGTTTATGGCTTCCCCGCACTTTCTCCGTCGACGGGCCAATTCCTGATCAAGGATGGGGTGCTGTTGGCGACCGCGATCTGGACAGCGGGCGAGGCGTGACGGGCGGCACACGCAAGATATTTTCCTTCGTGACGAATGCCTGCTTTGCGGCTCACGCCGAGGAAACGCTCCAGCAGTACGTGATCGCCTTCTGTAGCCAGGAGATACACTTTATTGTCTGCCAACCAGGCTGCCGCGGTCCACTTTCTTCCCGAGGACAATTGAGGGCGGCCCTTGCCCGAAAACCGCGGCAAGGCAGCCCGATCTATCACAAATAAGTGCACCAAATTTCCCTCGGACCGGTGGAAACAAATTAGCGTGACATCATGACCGCGGAAGCGCAGAATCCGACTTCCCAGCGGGGTCAGCTTCCGAAGCTCTGGCGGGATGTCGAACGATGATGGCGCTCCAGATTTTCGGAGCCACTCCGTGATGTGCGAGAGCTGCGTTGAATTCAGTTCGAGCGTCGGTTCTACTTTGACGAAACTGACCATCTCGTCGCGGTAGTCGGCCAGAGAGGCTGATGGCTGGAAAGGCCCGTTCCACGAGCCGAAAAAAGCCGCCAGCGTGACCACGGCCGCGATCGCCAGAGTAATCAGACGGCTCCGGTTTTTCCGACGCGCTGCGTGAGTCTCTTGTTGGGAGAGCAGACGCTCCTTCAAATCCGGCGGTGCCTCCATGCTCTGGAGTTTTACTCCGATGATCCGGTCGAGTTCTTGTTCCTCCGCCCACCAGCGGGCGAGCTCGGGATCCGTTTGCGTCCGCCTGAGCGCTTCCTGAAAGCGCGCCTCCTCTCCGCATTCCCCGGTACGGTAAGCGCTCAAGATCGCGCGCACTTCGGCGTCATCCATCTCGCTTCGCCTCGTTAGGCGGAACCGCTTTCCGCGTTGCTCCGGTTGCGGCTTCGCCAAGGCCAGGCGCAGTTCCGCCTTCCCGCGGGAGATGCGCGACATGACGGTGCCGATCGGGATATCCAGGATCGCGGCAATTTCACGATACGAAAGTTGCCGCATATAAAACAAAGTGACTGGCGCGCGATAACGCTCCTCCAGCTCACCCAAGGCCTGGCGTACAATCGTCGCATCGATCGCATTCACGATCGAGGGCGAGAGATGTGGCGGTTCGACAAACTGCGGATCGTCTCCCAGGCCCACAAAATGCGCGTCGCGACGTCTGTCCCAAGGAAGGCCCGAAACAATGTCGTGAAAAGCCAGGCCCGAACTCTTGCAGGATCACGCAGTTGATGTCCCTTCGCCGCCCAGGTATAAAAGGTCTGCTGAGTGAGATCAGCAGCATCTGCTTCCTTGTGGCTCAACGACAGCGCGAAGATATAAAGTGGCAGGTAAAATTCCCCGACCAAGCTCTCGAAATCAAGCTTGACCGCCCCGCTGGCGGTGGCCCTCTTTTCTGGAGAGGACCGGAGTTCCAGAGTGCTCGCCTGTTTTTCTGCTGGCTCGTCGTCTGTGGCGCGAGGACGGCTCACCCGGATATTGCATTGAATGACTTTCTCGGATTCGACCCAGTAAACATTGCTGACGAATTCGACCTGGACTCTCGTCCCGCTTTTTGTCTCCAGCGGAAGGTTTTCGTAGCGGATGTACTCGGTCTCTTGCAGAACCTGGAAGGCAGTGCGGTTGGCGGCGATGTCTTTGAACTGGCCGATCTCCCAGAGTTTCTTCCCCACAAGCTGCGCAAAAGGATAATCGAGCAGGTCTAAGAGAAACGGGTTTACATCCATGATCTCGCCGGTCGTGCCGTCGAGGATCAGGATCCCGTCCTGCGCAGTCTCAAATAAGCGGCGATAGCGCAACTCGGATTTGCGCAGCGCACGCATTTGCGAATCTTCGCTTGCTTGCGCTGGAACAGGCTGATTCGATTCTCTGCCTCCGTTTTTCACGCGTCAAGCTTTCACGGGGATGGATCGTAAATCATCCCTGAATTGGACGGGAGAATCGAAGCCAGCGTCGCCGAGTGCTTCGCTGACACGAGCACGCTGTAGGACTTTTTGGGGACCGGGGCCAATACCTTTGCTCCCGCACTTTTTGCGAAAGCGCCGTTTAAACGTCTGGAAAAGTTTTCCGGAAAAAATCCGACGCACCGGTGCGATCCGGTTGTGCAGTCATGGTCAGCGCGGCCTTCGTGAACCAGCCTGCGGATAGACGACCTTCTCGAGATTCGAAACTGCGCGCTTGCGGCCTTCGACGATTTAAGTGGCTGTTGTTACTCATCACTTCCGGTAAAATAGCTCTGGCTGAGAAGCGTTCCAAATCAATCGGCAAAGTTCGTGTCCGAAAAAAAGCGGAATAAAGAACTTCCCTCAGTCTCTCCTTCGACATGAACCAATCAACGCAGTCAACAACGTACCTCGAAGGGCTGTCTCTCTGACTATTTCAAGCTTGCCCTCTGCGGGCTGTCTCTTGTCGCCGCCCTGGGATCGCCTCAGAACGCCAGCGCGACCGAAGCGGCGGCCGGGACAGATAGTGGAAGCGGCGGGACAGTTGGGGCTGTTTTCGCGATCGGATCTCGCGTTCGATAGCGATACAAAATACCTCTACAACCTCCTTCGCGGCAGCGGAGCGATTTCCGCTTTTCGGGTCGAAGCGAACGGGAGCCTGACCTTTTTGGGAGTCTTCGGGGCCGAAGGAAGGCTGCCCATTGCGGCCGGAGCTTCGGTCTCGCGGCTTATTAGATATAATTTCCGGACCGCCAGAATTAGCCATCCGGCGGCGCGAGCAAAGACGATTTAAGTCACTGATAGTCGGCACTGATAGTCGGGACAGTTCATTCGGCGATAGAAAAGGATTTAGAATGAATCAAAAGGACAAAAGGAAAAGACGACCGACAAGGGCCGGGCTGTTAATCCTCGCTCTCACGGCGGCGGGCGCGGCGAACCTCATGGCGGTGTTGCCGCCGAGCGACAAAGGCGACCACGTCGTAACCGGCGGTGATCTGGCTTTTATGAATGCCGCGGCGCCCGGCGGCATGGCGGAGGTCGCGCTCGGCCGCCTCGCGGTCAAGCAGGCGGCCAGCACCGAGGTGAAACAGTTCGGAGAGAAGATGATCGCCGACCACTCAAAGGCCGGCGAGAAGTTGCAGCAGTTGGCGACCGACAAACGCGTCACTCTTCCGACCGAATTGATGCCGGAGCAAAAGCAGACCATGGAGATGTTATCCAAACTGAGTGGCGCAGATTTTGACCGGGCCTACGTCGGCGCGATGGTTACAGCTCACGTCAGCGATGTGGCCGCGTTTAAGAATGTGGCAAAAAATGGGACAGATGCAGACGTGAAGGCGTTCGCGGCCGGCACGCTGCCGACGTTGGAAATGCATTTGCAAATGATCAACGCCCTAGCCGGAAAGATGGGGGTAAAACCCGCAGACGAGAAGTAGCGGCTTGCCGTGCGCAAGCTCTAAATCAGAAGAAACAATAGATATGGCAACAACAACACAACAGATGGAACACAGAGAGAAGGACGACTTCGCCCATACTTTGCAAAACATTGGCGCGGGAGTCATCCGCTATGGGCTGGCGATCGTCATCCTCTGGGTGGGATTGCTGAAGTTCACTGCTTACGAAGCCGAAGGCATTCAGGGATTGGTGGCTAATTCTCCTTTCATGTCCTGGGTCTATGGAGTTTTTAGCGTCCGCACTTTTTCGGCCATCCTCGGGGTTGTCGAAATTGTGCTCGGTCTTCTCATCCTCGCCCGCCCGGTCGCGCCGAAGATTTCCGCATTCGGCAGCCTGGGAGCCATCGTCATGTTCCTGACCACGCTCAGTTTTGCCCTCACCACTCCCGGGGTCTGGCAGCCGGGCTATGGCTTTCCTTTTCCCTCGCCTTTTCCGGGCCAGTTTCTGGCCAAGGATTTGGTTCTCCTCGGAGCAGCCATCTGGACGGCGGGCGAAGCCCTGCGTGCGGCGCGTTGGGAAGACGGCGGAAGGCGGCCGTCTAACGACGGCTGACTAACTTTCCAGGCTCACACGTAGCTCACATACCTCCCATGGGACTTATGGGACCTAAGAAAAGAATCGTTCGGGCGAGAGCATTGGCTGCGGCTGACAGATGCGCGCCACGCAGTGCTCCCAGGTTTCGTGTCCGCTCAGGATGAGAATTTCGACCCGGAGAAAATAGATCGGCACTTCCGGTTTGGTCAGGCGCGGGAAACGAACGGCGTCCTTTTCCGTGGTCACGATCATGTCGACGTCGCGCCGGATGCAGCGGTTGATGAAACTCTGCAGCTCCGCCTCGGTGTAGCGGTGGTGATCGGTGAAGCGCTTTGCCAGCTCGATCCGGGCTCCGAGTTTGCGCAGGCCGTCCTCGAAGCTTTCCGGGGCGGCGATTCCGCAAAAGGAACCGATGTAAGTCTCCTGCAGGCGCTCGAGCGGGAGTTGCTCGCCGGTGTAAACGTCCTCCAGGTAGAGCGGATGGTGCGCGCACTCGATGATCTCGGCGGTGCGATTATAGCGCCGGATGCGGGCGATCAGCTCGTCGTTAGGCTCGCTCGTGCTTTTGGTGATGAAGATGTAGCTGGCCCGGCGCAGGTTGGCCGGCGGCTCGCGCAGGGTGCCGCGCGGGAGGAGGAACTCGTTTCCAAAGGGCTGCTGGCGATCGATCAGGACGATGTCGAGCCGGTGTTTGAGGTGGAGATATTGCAGGCCGTCATCGAGGAGCAGGGTGTCGGCTTTCATCTCGCGGATGGCGTGCAGGCCGCTCTTCACCCGGTCCTTGTCGACGAGCACGATCACGTCCTTGAGGTTGTGGGCCAACATGTAGGGTTCGTCGCCGGCGGTGAGCGAATCGAGAAGGAGCGATTGCCCGTCGGAAACGATCCGCGGCGGATCGGGCGCGACCCCGCGCAGGCGATCGAACCAGCTGCGCTGGGAAGGCTTGGCCACGCTTTTGTAGCCGCGGCTGAGGATGGCGACGCGTCGCCCGCCGCTCTGCAGGGCGCGCGCGAATTTTTCCACGATCGGGGTTTTGCCGGTCCCGCCGACGGTCAGGTTGCCGATGCTGATGACGAGACAACCGAGGGCGCGCTCGCGGAAGATGCGTTTCCGGTAAAGGAAGAGCCGCAACTGCACGATGCGGGTGTAGACTAACGAGAGGAGAAAAAGCAGGCCGCGCAGGAAGGTCGCGCGCGCGCCGTGGCGGCGGCCGAGAATGACCTCGATCGCGAACTGCTCGAGATTCTCAAGCCAGCGACGCATCGGGATTCAGGATGGAAATGACAATGCGCACCCCGTCGTTATCCGCCGCAGTCACGCGAGTCGTCGCGTCGGACAAGCCGGCCGCCTCGAGCATGGCGGCGGCAACTTCCTCGGGCGCGCGCAGGGTGAGGCAGGCCACGGTCGAGCCGGACCCGCTAAGGAAACCGCCGAGCGCCCCGGCCTTTTCCGCGGCCGCGATCACGGGGTCGAGGAATGGAACAAACTTTGCTCGGAAAGGCTGGTGCAGATGATCGGTAAACGCTCCCCGCAGCGTGTCGTAGTTGCCGCTGGCGAAAGCCGCAGTGATGAGACAGGCGTTGCCGCAGGACTCGACCGCGCCGAGGCGATTGATCTCGTCAGGCAAAACTTCCCGAGCTTCCGTCGTCTTGACCTCGAAAGCCGGGAGCAGGAGGACGAAATGGAGCCGCGGATCGACCGGAAACTTTTGATGCCGATTATGCCGCGCCACGACGAAGCCGCCAAACTCGGCCGGGGCGGCGTTATCGGGATGGCCCTCGAGCTCGGCACAAAGGCCGAAAATCTGCCAGCGTTTCAGGGGATAATCGACCATCACGTTCAAGCCGTGCAGAACTCCGAGGCGCACGCTGACGCTGCTCCCGAGCCCGCGCGAACGCGGCACTTCGCCCTCGATCGTGCAGGAAAACGGGAAAGGCTCGATCGCGACCGCCTTGAAAAATTTGCGCGCGGCCTGCCGGACCATCCAGTCGCCCGCCATCTCGGTGGAGCGGGCCACGGTGACGAAGTTGTAGAGTTGCAAAGCCACCCCGAGGCAATCGAAACCCGGGCCGAGATTCGAAGTGGTGGCAGGAACGCGGACCGTGATCTGTTGCTTTTTCAAAGGAAAACGCCCGAGAATGCACCGGGACGAGCTGTGGCCGCCATGATTCTAGCGCGGGCTGTTCCCGCGGCAACAGGTTGGCCGGAAGAGCGATGAAAGTCTGGATCGATTACGGACTGGTGCGCGATTTTGCGGCGGAGAAGACCGACGCCTACCGACTCTGTACGAAACACGAGGGCTGGGTCGAGCGCTACGGCCCCGATGTTCTCGTCTCCTACAAGACCAACGCGGCGCGCGAACAAATCCTGCGCGAGCTGGACGAATGGTCGCTCCAAGGCGGGGAGCGTTTCGGGCGCGTCTTCGGGCGTTTTCTCCCGAAACAGAACTCCGAGCGTCACCCGCCGAAACTGCTCGCGGGCGACGCGAGCGCGCCGCTTCAGCGCGTCGTGCTGGAACGCGGCGTCAGTTTCGCGCTCGATTTCGGAGCCGGTTATTCCGCCGGGCTTTTTCTCGACCAGCGCGAGAACCGCCACTTCCTCCGACGGGCGGCGCCGCGCCGGCTCCTCAATTGTTTTGCCTACACCTGTTCCTTTTCCGTCATGGCCGCGCTCGCCGGCGCCGAAACTTTGAGCGTCGATCTTTCGAAAAGATCGCTCAACCGCGGACGTGACAATTTCGTTTTAAACAAGCTGTCGACCGATCGGCACCGTTTCCAGGCCGATGATGTTCTCGCCGTCCTCCCGCGCCTGGCGCGCAAAGGCGAGCTCTTCGACGCGATCATTCTCGATCCGCCGACCTTCTCGCGCTCGCGCACCGGCAAAGCTTGGCAGGTCGAGCACGACTTCGAGCAGATGCTGCTGGCCGCGCTCGCCGTGGCGGATCGCGATGCGAAAATTTTACTCTCGACCAACTGCACGCGGCTGAACGAGCGCGCGCTCGAGGTGATGGGCCGCTTCTGTCTCAAGGCCACCCGGCGCGCCGGCACCTTCCAGCCGGCCATGCCGTTACCGGATTTTCCGCGCGGTGTGGCAGCTCGCTCTCTTTGGATGATATTGCGTTAACCTATTTCCTCACGCGCAAAGACGTGTCATCATCCGAAGATCATATATGGACAGCAAAGAAATGACCGGGGCTTCCGGAGACTTCGCCGAAAGAGGGCTTCAATATACGATGGACCAATGGAACGAGATGATGTCGCAGACGGAAGAATACGTCCGCGCAAACCCGACACGCTCGCTTCTTTACGGCGCCGCCGCCGGGTTCCTGATCGATCGGCTGCCCGTCTTTCGCATCCTCGGCGCGCTCATCCGCGTCGCCCTCATGGCGCTGAAGCCGGCCGTCCTCATCTACGGAGCGACCAAGGTCTATCAGATGGCCAAGTCCGAGGAATAAGCGGCGCGGCGAGGCGGGCGCGTTTTCCCGCCTAATTATCGAGGGTGAAGCCGATTTTCACCGTCACCTGCCAGTGGTTGATCGTGTTGTTCTCGATGTGGCCGCGGGTATCGGTCACTTCAAACCAGCGCATGTTGCGAACGGTTTTGCTGGCGCGGGCGACCGCGTTCTGCACCGCGTCCTCGATGCTCGTTTCCGAGGAACCCACCAACTCCAGCATTTTGTAAACGTGATCGCTCATCGCGAAAACTCGGCGGGGGCGGCGCAGAACTCAAACGTGAATCTGATTGCGGGGCGGCATAGTGCGGGGTCATCCCGAGCCGGCGGAACGCGGCGAGGGATCTCGCATCTCGAATTGACGCGTTCTCCGGCCTGGGAAACTGGATTGCAATTGCGAGATCCCTCTCCGTCCTGGCGGCGGTTCGGGATGACAACGCGTTGGGCGATGGCAACGCGTTAGGCGATGACAATGCTTTGAGTAGATTGGGTCGCGTCTTCTCGCGCGTTTGCGGCTCTTGGACTCGCCCTGCTCCCGAACTTTCCATTGAGCCGATTCCGGCGGCTTGTTAGCGTGCGGCAGCCGCATGGAAAAAAACATCGAGTCCCATCTTAAGGAAACCCGCGTCTTTAAACCGGCGCGCGCCTTTGCCAGAAACGCCCGCATCGGCAGCCTCGAAAAATATCGCCGGATGTATCGGGAATCGATTAACCATCCCGATAAATTCTGGGCCCGGGAAGCGCGCGAACTGACCTGGCAAAAACCCTGGAAAAAAGTTTTCGAATGGAAAGCTCCTTTCGCGAAATGGTTCGTCGGCGGGAAACTCAACGTCGCCGAAAATTGCCTCGACCGGCATCTGCAGGGGCCGCGCCGGAACAAGGCCGCCATCATCTGGGAAGGCGAGCCGGGCGACAAACGCACCCTCACCTACCAGCAACTGCATCGCGAAGTCTGCCGTTTCGCCAACGTCTTGAAGCGGAACAAAATTCGCAAAGGCGATCGCGTGATCATCTATCTGCCCGCGATCCCGGAGGCCGCCGTCGCCATGCTGGCCTGCGCGCGGATCGGCGCGATCCACTCCGTCGTCTTCGGCGGGTTCAGCGCAGAAAGCATTCGCGATCGCATTGCGGATTGCGGCGCGACCGCGGTGATCACGGCGGATGGCGGTTATCGGCGCGGCGCGATCGTGCCGCTGAAGCAGAACGTCGACGAAGCGCTCAAGGGCAAAACCACGATCAAGCGCGTGATCGTTTTCCGCCGCGCGGGAAACGAGGTGCACATCGAGGAAGGACGCGACGTCTGGTGGCATCGCGAGCTCGAGTATGTCGATGCGCATTGCCCGCCGGTCGCGCTCGAGAGCGAGCATCCACTTTACATTCTCTACACCAGCGGCTCGACCGGGAAACCCAAAGGCATTCTCCACACCACCGGCGGTTATCTCGTTGGCATCTATTCCTCGACCAAATACGTCTTCGATCTGCGCGAAGAAGACATCTACTGGTGCACCGCCGACGTTGGCTGGGTGACCGGTCACAGCTACGTCGTTTACGGCCCGCTCGCCGCCGGCGCGACCACCGTGATGTACGAGGGCGCGCCAAACTGGCCGGAACCGGATCGTTTCTGGCGCATCATCGAAGAATACGCGGTCAGCATTCTCTACACGGCGCCGACCGCGATCCGCGCCTTTATCCGCTGGGGCGACCAGTGGGTGAAAAAGCACGATCTCTCTTCCCTGCGCTTGCTCGGCTCAGTCGGCGAACCGATTAATCCCGAGGCCTGGATGTGGTACCACAAGATGATCGGCGGCGGCCGTTGCCCGATTGTCGATACCTGGTGGCAGACGGAGACCGGCGCAATCATGATCACGCCGCTGCCGGGCGCGATCGCGACCAAGCCTGGAAGCGCAACCCTGCCTTTCTTCGGAGTCGAGCCGGTCGTGGTCGATGCGGAAGGCAAGGAAGTGCCGCCGAACGTGGGGGGCAAGCTGATCATCAGACGCCCGTGGCCCTCGATGCTGCGCAACATCTATGGCGACAAGGCGCGCTACAAAAAACAGTACTGGAGCGAATATCCGGGCAAATACTTCACCGGCGACGGCGCGCGCCGGGACAAGGACGGCTATTTCTGGATCGTGGGCCGGATCGACGATGTCCTGAACGTGGCCGGGCATCGCCTCGGCACCTCGGAAATTGAGAGCGCACTCGTTAGTCACGCGCAGGTCGCGGAAGCGGCCGCGGTCGGCCGGCCGGATGAACTCAAGGGCCAGGGGGTGGTCGTTTTCGTGACCCTGAAGGGCGGCGTGAAACCGAGCCCGCGCCTGAAGGAAGAACTGCGCCAGCATGTCGGCCAGCAGATCGGCGCGATCGCGAAACCGGACGAAGTGCGTTTCGCCGAGGCGCTCCCGAAAACGCGTAGCGGAAAAATCATGCGCCGGCTTCTGAAGGAAATCGCGAGCGGCAAAACCGTGACCGGCGACACCACGACGCTGGAGGATTTCAACGTCCTGGCAAAGTTAGGCGAGCCCGCGGAGTGAGAGCGGTCTAGAGTATCCCGTGAGTTTCATCTCCACCGGATTCCGCGAGCTGACGCTGAAAGTGCGGCGCCAGAAGACGCGCATGGCGCTCAAGCACGAGAAGCGCCTCCTCCAGAAATCCGAAATCGCGCTCGGCCGCGAGGGGACTGCGGAAGCGGCCAAGTTCCCCGAGGTGCGGAATGAAATCGTCGCGCTGAAAAAGTTCGAGCAGGAACAGAAGGAAGTCGCGAGCCGGATTGCGAAGATCGAGGAAGCACTCAAGCAGATCGACGGACAGCGCCAGGAGAATGGGAAAGAAATGGCCGCCGCGCTGGCCAGGCTGGAGGAGGAAAAACGGCCGGTCGTCGAGCGGCGGAACGAAGCGAAAGCAGCGGCCGATGTTTGCGACAAGGAACTTTCTGGCGTCGATCGTCGCCTGCACGAGAACGACGCGGCCGATCGCGGGTTGTTGAAAAAGGTCACGGCCCTCCAGGCGATGGAGCCGCCGCCGGACGATCTGCAGGCGCAGATGGATCGTCTCGGCTCGGAGCGGGCGCGCCTCCCGCGCGAGAAATCCGAGATGGAAAAGGCCCGGCTGGGGAGCGCGGAAGCCTGCCGCACGGCGCGCGAAAAATTAAGCGCGGCCGAGGCCGGCCTGGCGCAGGCCGAGAAGAACGTCGTCAAGGTGCGTGGCGAATTTGAAGCGCGCGATCGCGCCCTGAACGAAAGCGCGCGCGCCCAGCAGGAGGAAGTGAAGGAAGCGCGGCAGCAGCACCAGACGGTCGAGGAGAAAAAGAACCCGGCGTATCTCAACATCGGCCGGCACCTCGCCTCGCAGGGCATCGCGCCGCCGACCGCGCCGCATTTGCTGACCGAAGTGCAACGCCGGCGCGCCGCAGTCGATCGCCACGGCGAACACAAGAAGGAGCTGGCCGCGCTCTCAAGCAAAATCGACAAACAGGAGCTGCGGAAATTTTACTTCGCGATTTTTTCGCTCCTCGCCCTGCTCGCGATCATCCTCCCCCTCGTCTCGCAATCGCCCTCGAAACGGGAATGGCTTCCGCAGGAAACGCTGGCCATTCTTTCCCTCGATATCGACCAGTTCAACAAAGGCCCGCTGGTCAATCGCTGGCGCAAAGAGCAGCCCGAGTACTGGCAAAAAATCGCCACCGGCCTGCTTGGCCCAGCGGCGAAGACTCCCGCGCTTAATCTCGCGGAGGACGCCCGGCGCGTAACGCGCGCGCTCACAATCGGGGATAAGGGCCGGCAACAGCAATACGTCCTGGTCGAAGCCCGCGGCGATCTTGCGCCCGTCGTGCGCACGATCACGCTCGATGACAGCTTCAGCAAAAGCACGGTCGCCGGGCTCGTCATCTGGGAACGGCCGGACGTGACGGTGGCCCGGGTCGGCCCAAAGACGCTCGCCGTCGGTTCGTTAGGCGAAGTCGACAAACTCGTCCAGGTCCGGCTCGGGACCGAGCCTGACTTGAAGGTGGAATATCCGCTCCTCAAACTTTTCCAGGTCCTCGACGCGGACAGCGCGTTCCGCCTCGTGGTGCAAAATCCGGCGGATCTGGCGACGTTCTTTGGCCCAATTCTTCCGCCGGAATTCCTCCAGAACTGTGATCTGCTCGGCCTCGAATTCACCCTCGCGACGCCGGCCAAGGGACACCTCCTCGTGCACACGGTGGATGAATCGAAGGCGAAAGGCCTGGCCGCAGCGTTGCAGAACGAACCGGCCCGCTGGCTCACCATCCCCGGCTCCGATTTTCTCCTCACGGCGGAGCCGCCAAAGATAGAGCAGAAAAAGGAAACGCTCGATCTGCACTTCGACATCCCGGAGGGAGCAGCCCGACTTCTCCTGCAGCGGCTGGCCAAAGTGCAGCCCGCCCCGGTTCCCGCCGCGCTCCCGCAATGAAGCGGCTGGGCCGGCTCCGCACCGCGGGCGCGTGTTTTCTTCTTCTCCACGTCTCCGCGTTCGCTCGTCCCGCCTACGATAACCTGGTCGACATTCGCTCAGTCGACCCGACGATCCTGGTCGAGCTGCGCTACGCCACGGCCGACAACATCACCGGCCGCGCCCTTTACCCGCCCGACCTCCCGGCGCTCGTTAGGCCAACGACCGCGGCGCGCCTGGCCAAGGCGCAGGCCTTTCTGCGGGCCCGGCATTACGGCCTCAAGATCTGGGACGCCTACCGGCCGCTCGCGGCGCAGATGGAGCTCTGGCAGAAAACGCACAACGACGCGTTCGTGGCCGACCCGCAGCACGGCAACGGCTCGCTCCACACCTGGGGCGTGGCAGTGGATGCGACCCTGGTCGACGCTGAAGGGCGCGAGGTGGCGATGCCGAGCAAGTTTGATGAGTTCACGCCGGCGGCTAAGCTGCGGTATCACGGCGATGATTCGGCAGTGAAGTTGCATCTCAAAATCCTCCAGGCCGCGATGCGGCATGGTGGTTTCTACGGAGTCCGCACCGAATGGTGGCACTTCACCGCCTACGACTGGAAAAAATACGCGCCGATTCGCGAAGCGAAAAGCTTGGAGTAATGGAGTCGTGAGAAACTCGGATCTCTTCGCCCACACTCCAGCACTCCAACACTCCAATCCCACATGCTCGCGACTCTCGGCCAGGACCTCAGCCAACCGGAATACATTCACGTCCTGATCAACCCGCTCCCGGTTTACGGCCTCGCGATCGGCGCGATCGGACTTATCATCGCGCTTTTCCAGCGCAGCCGAACGGCGCAGATCGCGACTCTTTCGCTCATCGTTCTCTGCGGCGCGATCGCGTGGCCGGTCGTGCATTACGGCGAGGAAGGTTACGATCGCGTGCTCTCGATGTCCGATGACCAGGGGCAGGCTTGGCTGAAGGTGCACGAGCATCGCGCAGATGACTTGGTCTGGTCGTTTTATGTCCTCGCGGGCCTGGCGGCGGTCGCGATCCTTGCGCCGATGAAGTGGCCGAAAACAGCCACCGCGCTCGCCCTGGTCACGCTCCTTGGGTCTTTTGCGGTCCTCGGGATTGGCGGTTACATCGCCCACGCCGGGGGCAAAATTCGCCATCGCGAATTTCGCAATGAACCGGCCCCGGTCGTCCCGGTCGAGCAAGACGAGCATTAAGCGCATGCGCGTCGATATCATCACGCTTTTCCCGGAGATCTGCCGGGTGCCGTTAGGCGAAAGCATGATGGGCCGGGCCCAGGACGCGGGCGCGCTCGAGCTGCGGATTCATAATGTGCGGGACTGGACGAGCGACCGGCACCATATCGTGGATGACGCGCCCTTTGGCGGCGGCCAGGGCATGGTGATGAAACCAGAGCCGATTTTTGCCGCGGTCGAGTCGCTCCGGACCGAGGCGAGCACAGTCGTGCTCATGACACCGCAGGGCCGGCGTTTCGACCAGGCGGCAGCGCAGGAATTTTCCGCGCGCGAACATCTCATTATCATTTGCGGGCACTACGAAGGGATCGATCACCGCGTGATCGAGCATCTCGTGCAGGCTGAAATCTCGATCGGCGATTATGTCCTGACCAATGGCGCGATCGCCGCGGTCGTCTTCGTCGATGCCATCGTTAGGCTCCTGCCCGGGGTGCTCGGTCACGAGCAATCCGCAAACGACGACAGCTTTGGCAGCAGCGGCCTGCTCGAGGCACCGCAATACACCCGCCCGGCGGAGTTTCGCGGCTGGAAAGTGCCCGAGGTTCTTCTCTCCGGTCATCACGGCGAGATCGCGGCCTGGCGCCGGCGCGAAGCGGAACGGCGGACGCGAGAAAATCGTCCCGACCTTCTCGGCTGAGACGGAAACCGGTCCGCGCTGGGAACTGTACTGGCATCCTCGTGACGGATGGTTAGGGTGGGACCGATGGCATCGACCGATCAGACGCAAGCCTTGGAAGAGGCGCGACTTGCTGCGCTCCGCCGCACCGGTCTTCGATCTCATCACGGCCCTGGCCGCGAAAACGTTCAACGTTCCGGTCGTCCTGATGTCGCTGGTCGACGCCGAGCGCCAGTTTTTCAAGAGCCAATGCGGTCTGCCTCAACCGTGTACGACCAGACGGGATGGGGCAGCGGTTTTTTGGTGTTCATAAGTAGTTATCGGAAACAGTGAGACCGTTGCGGCTCCCCCACCCGAGCAGGGCTTGAACCGCCGGCGGATCTATTTCGTCAAAAGCGAATATAATTGCCTAACGAGAGCTTTTTGCCGCGCTCCCGGGTTGCATCGCGGGGCTGAATCCGGTTATTCGTCTGGATGTATTCGCGAAAAATTTCTCGCCTCCGTCTTGCCGCCAGCGTCCTCGGCGCCGTTCTTTGCCTAACGGCCGCGCGCGCGGAGCAGCTTGCGCTGACCGGCGCCACCGTGATCAATCCCGCGGACGGAAAGATCCTGACGGAGGCGACCCTCCTGCTCGACGGTGACCGGATCACCGCCGTCGGCCAGCCTAACGACGTCACGATACCGCCCGGGACCCGGCAGATCGATTGCCGCGGTAAGTTTGTTCTCCCCGGCTATATCGACACGCACGTGCACTTCTTTCAGTCGGCTGATCTCTTCGCCCGGCCGGATGTGATCGATCTCACCGGCGTGCGCCCCTACCGGGAAGAGGTCGCCTGGACCAAGGCCCACCTCGACGACATGTTCGCGCGTTATCTCCGGAGCGGGATCACGAGCGTGGTCGACGTCGGCGGGCCACTCTGGAATTTCGAGGTTCGCCAGAAGGCGAACACGACCGCGAAAGCGCCCCGCGTCGCCGTTGCCGGTCCGCTCATCTCGAGCGTGGCGCGGCCGCAACTCGATCTCGGTGATCCGCCGATCGTGAAAATCGACACGCCCGAGCAGGGCCGCGAGTTCGTCCGCCAGCTGGCGGCGAAAAAACCGGACTACATCAAGATCTGGTACATCGTCAGCCCGGAACAACCCGCGGCCAGTTTCCGCCCGGTCGTGCACGCCGTCATCGAGGAGAGTCACGACCACCACCTGCGCGTCGCGGTGCACGCGACCGAGCTCGAGGCCGCCCGGGCCGCGGTCGAGGAAGGGGCCGACCTGCTCGTCACAGTGTCACCGACCAGCCAGTCGACGCGGATTTCGTCAGGCTAATGAAAACGCACGGCACCATCCTCACGCCGACCCTGGTCGTTTTCGAACGCTACGGCCGCACCTTCGCAAACAAACTCGTCCTCACTCCCGAGGAAGAAGCCTGGGGCAACCCGGAGGTGATCGCCACGCTCGATGTGACCCAGTTGCCGGCAGACAAAGTACCGGACCGGATCAAGCTGGCGCGGGAAAAGCCGGAGGATGTCCTCGACCGGATTCGGAGCACCTACGACGTCGCGCTTAAAAACCTGAAAACACTGGAAGACGCCGGAATTCCCATCGCCGCCGGGACGGACGCTGGGAACATCGGGACGATTCACGGCCCGGCGCTTTTCCGCGAGTTCCAGCTCATGAAAAAAGCCGGCCTAACGAACGAGCAAATCCTGCGCAGCGCGACCGCGACCGCGGCGAAAGCCTTCGGGGGCGCGACCGGCGCAAAGATCGGTGCGATCGTGCCGGGCTACTTCGCCGATCTCGTCATTCTCAATTCCAACCCGCTCGAGGATATCGCGCACGCTTCCGACATTCAGAGCGTGATCAAGAACGGCGTTGTCTATCCGGCCGACTCGCTGCTCCCGAAATAGTCTGCGAAAAGGACGCAACGACCGCCGGGGCCCCGATTCAAAAGGGAACCGCAATCGCAACCTAGCCAGAAAGAAAAACCCATGGGCCTCTTCAACACTCTAATGTCAAAAATCTTCAGCCACGCGCCGGCCACGACCAGCACGGGCAGTTCCGCACCCGCCGCCCCGTCTACTCCTCCCACTCAAACTTCACCGACCCCAGCCATGCCCGCCCCGGCCGCTACTCCCGCGCCCGCGCCCAGCGCCGCAACCGCGCCGGCTCAACCGGTTGACGTGGCCGCGATTCTCGATCAGCTCGCGGCGAAAAATTCCGAGAAGCTAGATTGGAAACATTCCATCGTCGACCTGATGAAACTCGTCGGGATGGACAGCAGCCTCTCGGCGCGCAAGGAACTCGCGCAGGATCTGCATTACACCGGCGACACCAGTGATTCGGCTGCCATGAACATCTGGCTGCACAAGGAAGTGATGCAGCGGCTGGCCGCGAACGGCGGCAAGATTCCGCAGGATCTCCTGAGCAAATAATCGCGCTTCAAGGCGCTCGTCGGATTTAGGCTCGGAGGCTGGCTTTGCACCCGTCATACTCGGCGGATGCACACCAACCTCTTGAGAATCATGATGTTCGTCGCCTTCTTCGCCGGCGGCAGTCTTTCTCCGCGCGGACGATCGCGCGATCCCTTCGGTCGAGCCGGACGCCGCGCTGGCAAAATTAAAAGCGGGCAACGAGCAGCGCGAAACCGACACGCGCCCGGCGCGCGAAAACGGCCAAAGGCCAGCATCCGTTTGCGATCATCGTCGGCTGCTCCGACTCGCGCACTCCGCCGGAGATGATCTTCGATCAAAACATCGGCGACCTTTTTGTCGTGCGGACGGCTGGCGAACAGGTCGACGATTACGCCCTCGGCAGTATCGAGTATGCGGTCGAGCACCTCGGGGCGCGTCTCATCGTGGTGATGGGTCACGCCCGCTGCGGCGCGGTGGCGGCTGCGGTCGCGAGCGAGACCGCGCCCGGGCATGTCGGCGAAATCGTGCGCAGCATTCGTCCCGCCTTCGAAGCGGTGCGCGCCCAGGGCGGCGACGTCCTGGTGAACTCGATCAAGAAAAACGTCGATCTCGTGGCAGAAAAAATCCGTGAAAAATCTGAGCTCGGCTCGCTCAAGACGAGCACCGAAGTGGTCGAAGCGTATTACGACCTCGATAGCGGGAAGGTCGAATTTCTTAAACCGTAGCGCCGCACCACGCTTCTAGGACTTTTCTGAACCGTTCGCGTCCTGCCGGCTGAGGAGCAGCTCGGCGATGTCCATCACCTTCACATTTTCACCGCCGGCCGTGCCGGCCATGCCGTCGCTCATCATGTTGAGGCAAAACGGGCAGCCGGTCGCGAGCGTCTGCGCGCCGGTCGTGATCGCTTCCTGCGCGCGCAGGTTGGAGATGCGTCCTCGGGTTTCTCCTCGAACCACATCCGGCCGCCGCCCGCCCCGCAGCAGAAGGTCTTCTTCCCGCAGCGCGGCATCTCGCGGAAATTTTCATCCTGGGCCGCGCCGATCACGGTCCGCGGCGCGTCGACCACGCCGTTGACTCTCGCCAGGCAACAGGGGTCGTGCATCGTGATCGGGCCGCTCTCGCTCGCGGCCGCATCGTTCGTTAGGCGGCCGGCTTCGATCAACTCGGCCAGGAGAGTCGAGTGATGCTGCACCTCGTCCTTGAGACAATGGGGGCAGGCCGTGACGACTTTCTTCACTTGGCGCCGATCGAGCGTTTCGACATTGGTCTGGGCGCGTTCCTGGAAAAGAAATTCGTCGCCAATCCGGCGCGCCGGGTCGCCGGTGCAGGTTTCCTCCTTGCCCAGGACTGCATAGTTGACGCCAGCTTTCTTGAGCAACTGCGCGGTGGCGCGCGCGACTTTCTGCGCGCGCGGATCGAAGGAGGCGGTGCACCCGACCCAGAAGAGATATTCGAAATTCGGGTTCGATTCCACGGTCGGGACGTAGAGCCCTTCCGCCCAGGCGAGCCGGTCCGCGTTCGGTCGGCCGTAGGGATTGGACTGGTTCCCGATCTGTTGCAGCGCTTTGGCCGGCGGGCCGGAAAGTTTGCCTCGCCGATCAAAGTGCGGCGCATGTCGCTGATCAGATCGACGTGGCCGATGAGGACCGGGCATTCCTGCACATAGACCTGGCACATGGTGCAGGACCAGAGTGTCTCATCCCGGATCGTCTCGTGGACGTCGCCCCCCTAACCACATCAAATGCCGCAGATCGACCACCACCGCCTTGGGCGAAAGCGGTTTCCCGCTCGCGGTCGCCGGGCAGACGTCTTCGCAGCGGCCGCACTTCATGCAGGCGTCGAGGCTGAGCAGCTGCTGGCGTTTGAGATTGTCGAGGTCGTGCACGCCGGTCCGGCCCGTTTCTTCCACCTCGGCTATGGTCAGCGGGACGAGGGTGCCCATCGGTCGTTCGGGGCGGACGGCGATGTTCATCGGCCCCGTGATGACGTGGAGGAAACGGTTGAGCGGGATGGTGGCGAAGAAGCCCGTGACCAAAATCGTGTGCAGCCACCAAGGTGGAGATGCATCGTCCTGGCCGCCTCGAGATAGACTGCCTTCCGGTGGCCCGCGACCCAGCCGAAGTGATAGAGCATGTGGCGTGCGCTTTCGACCCGCATTTTCATTTCCACGATCTTGACCGCGACCTGCTGGAACTTGCCAATCGATTGGCCGCCTTGTTTGCGTTCGTTCGCATAACGAATGCACTTCTCGAGCAGGCGCTGCATCGATCCGACCGCGCTGGCCAGGATGCAACCGCGCTCCCAGGTGAGCGAGCGGGTGAAGAGAAAAGCACCGCCGCCTTCCTTGCCGAGAAGATTTTCCGCCGGCACTTCGCAGTTCTCGAAAAAGACTTCCGACATCGGCGAAGTGCGCACGCCCATTTTCTCGATCTTGTGGGAGGGATCAAAGCCGGGCATTCCTTTCTCGACGAGGAAAGCGGTCAAGCCATCGGCGCCGCGCGATTTGTCGACATTGACGAAGACGACGAGGACATCGGCGACTGGCCGTTGGTGATGTATTTATCGCCCTGTTTCGTCGCGGTGGTGGCGAGCGAAAAGGCGTCGGAGCCGCTATTCGGCTCGCTCATCGCGTTGCCGCCGATCAGGGTGACATTGCAGAGGCCGGGGAGAAATTTCTGTTTCTGCGCCTCAGTCCCGTTGTTGACCAATGGGCTAACCGCGGTCCACATGTGGGCGTTGATGGAGAAGAGCAGGCCGTTGTCTTTACAGGCGTAACCGAGCCGCTCGAGCACGGCGACGGTGTGTCAGCGGATCCTGGACGAGGCCGCCGTTCGGTCGGCACGAGCAAGCCTTGGATCCCGAAGTCGCCGCACTTTTTCCAAGCCTCATGGTTGAAAACGGCCTTCCGATCGTTCTCGATGACGTCGTAATCGAGCTGCTCGCGGGCGAAACGGCCGACGGCCTCGAGCAATTCTCGTTGTTGATCCGACCAGGAAAAATCCATTCTCTTTAGTTCCTTTGAGTTATAAACCGCGGCTTTTTGCCTTCCGAATGCAAAGCAAGGCCGATGCCGTCTCCCCCTTCGCTGCGGTAGGCGGCAATTCTAGAGGGGCCGTCACAGGCGGTCAAGCCAGCGGGGGCTCCTCCCGCCGCAGGTTGGTTAACTTTTCCGGGTCGCGACGCTCGATCGGGACGCGCCAGGATCTGGCTCAGCCTAACGAATAAAGGACCTCTGGAGCTACCCGTCCCATTATTCCGGCCGGCCATGACCGAGCACGCCGATAAACTCCTTCAGAAAATCAATTTTCGAGAGTCTTTCCAGGCGATCGAGGGAAAAAACCTTGCTCACCCTTTTCTCGAGCAGCGAAAAAACGTCCGGCACGAAAAGATCCTGCCGCTGCACGCCAAAGCGCAGGACGAAAGTCGACATCAGGGCGCTCGCCCCGCGTTCGTCGGCCAGGCTACTGTAGGCCATGACCGCATCGAAAAGGTAGAGCTCCGTCCATTGCTCACTCAGTTCGTAAGTCTCATCCTTCTTTGCGTGTTGGAAGAACATGACTGCGTTGCTCGGATCCACTCTCGACTTGGCGGGGGCGGCGGAGAATAGGCGCCGGCGTAGGGCCAGGAGGCTTCCTCGCGGATCGCCGCCAGCTCGCGCAAGAGGCGATGAGCGGCCGCGGCCCGGGCGTGGACCGAGACGTGGTCATCGTCGACGAACCAAAGCCAGATGGCGGATTCGATCTGGCGCCGCGCAGGTTCCAGCTTGGTCAGCCTAACGAGACGGGGTTTGATGCATCTATCCATGGGTTGGCCCGGGCCGCGCGCAGTTAAACTAAGCCCCCGGGAGCGTTAGATTTGAGAATGCCTCAGTCCTTGATTGTAGTGAGTTTGATTTCCGGTTGTCAATGGTCTTGCGCATTTCCGAGTCTGTCCGCCGCCTGCCGCCGAGCGTTTTACGCCGGGCAACAGATTAGGCGTGCATCCCGAACTCCCGCCGCCCACCATGCCGTCATGAACTTCAATAAAAACATCGGGATGCTCTTGCTCGCGGTTTATCTCATCGTGGTCGGCATCGTCGGCTTGACCGGGATCGGGCCTGGCATCCTCCTGCCGATTCTCGCCCTGATCACGGGCGTTCTCATCCTCATCGGCAAATAACGCGCTTCCGGTGCGCCCGTCCTAGAGCACGCCGACGGCGCGCGAGATTAGCAGGACGACGATCGTGAGTGAAATAAGGACCTGGAGCATGCCAGCATTTTCGCCCATGGGCGCAGGATCGGCGCGTCGGTCGGGCCGAAAGTCGAGCTGATGGTGAAGGCGATGAAAAGATAATCGACAAAGCCCGGGCGCCAGCCGTCGATCGCGAATTCTTCACGCTGGGATTTCTCCACCTGCATCTGGGGAAAAACGAAGCCATGGCTGCCAAATCCGCCGCGTTTTTTTTGCGCGCCTGCGTGCCGCCTTCATCAAGCCGCCAGTACCAGAGCGCGAAGACGAGAACATTGCTCAGCCAGAGAGCCGCGCCGGAGCCGAGGAGCTTCATTGCCGGTTCTTTGTGCGCGGGCAGCGTGGTGATGAGCAGGACGACCGAGCTCATGAGCGAGAGTGTGATGATGGAGCTGATCACCGTCCCGAGAATGTGATTCAAAGAGTGCCGGCCGGTGCGATGGGCAAAGACCGCCAACGCGGACCGATCCCGAGCCAGCGCGGCAGGGCAAAAGTAGTGCCGACCGCCGCGAGCAGCCAAGGAGCGCCTGCCAGCGTGGTTCCGGTTTATCGATCTGCGTCTGCGCTTTCGCCATCGCCCATCGCTATAGCATCAACCTCACAAGGTGCGATCCGAACTATTCCCCGGTTCTTTCCCTGTTGAATCAGCGCCCCTGCCGGGGCAGGCTCGCTTCTGTGCAAGTCGTCCCCGCCACCGCACGTGAACTCATGTCATTTCGGTCCTCCGGGTCAAATTTTGCCGGGCCCTTCCGGCCGTGCGCGTGATCGTTTTTCACGATTCTCGCTCCGCCGATTACGGCGCAGCCGGTCACCCGGAACGTCCCGCTCGCATCCGGGAAAGCGCGGCCTTTATTCGCGGCGCACATCCGGCCTGGGAATGGCGTGAGCCGGCGGAGGCGACGGAGGAAGCTCTGCTCCGCGCTCACGCCTCGGAGCACGTTGAGCGGGTGTGCGCGGCGGAGCACGATTTCGACGCCGACACCCCGGCCTACCGCGGCGTTTTCGCGCACGCGGCGCGCGCTTCCGGCGCGGCCTGCGCGGCCGCCCGGGAGTCGTTAGGCGGAAGGCGCAGTTTCAGTCTCATGCGCCCGCCGGGGCACCACGCGACCCGCGACCAGGCGATGGGATTTTGTTTTTTTAATCACATCGCGGTGGCGGCGCTCGAGGCCCTGGCCCGAGGCGCAGCGCGGGTCGCGATCTGGGATTTCGACGCGCACCATGGCAACGGCACGGAGGCGATCGTGTCGGGCAACCCGGGTATTGCTTTCGCCTCCGTTCACCAGTTTCCCGGCTATCCGGGCACGGGCACGCGCTCGTCGGGTCAGGTCTACAACTTCCCGGTCCCACCCCGAGCTCCGCGGGCGGAACATCGCGCCGCGGTCGAGCAGGCGTTGCAAAAGCTCCTGCAATTTCAACCCGATCTCCTTCTGATCTCGGCCGGGTTCGATGCCTACGCCGGCGATCCCATTACCCAGATGAGCCTCGAGCAGGAAGACTTCGCGCACTTCGGAAAATGGCTGCGCGAAACCGGCATTCCCGCGGGCGCGATCCTGGAAGGCGGCTACAGCGATGAGTTGCCGCAGTTAATGGACGCCTTCCTGAGCGCTTGGGATTCCTGAAGCCGGCGCTTCCGACCCCTTCGCCGGAGAGCGCTTGAAGACGACCAGCGTCCCGCCCACTCCGGCGACGATGCTGGCGGCGAGAATCCCGATTTTAGAAGTTTCAATCTCGCTGTTGCTGGCAAAAGCGAGGCTGGCGATGAAGAGCGACATCGTGAACCCGATGCCTGCTATCATCCCGATCCCGAGAATCTGACGCCAGTTCACGCCGGTCGGGAGCGTCGCGAGACGGGTCCGCACCGCCAGCCAGGCGAAGGAGACGATCCCGATCGGCTTGCCCAGCACCAGCCCGCAGAGGATCCCGAGGCTGATTGGACTAACGAGTTCCTTGAACGCCCCGCCTCCGAGGTAAACGCCGGCGTTGGCGAGCGCGAAAATCGGCATGATGGCGTGCTTGATCCAGGGCGCGAGCGCGTGCTCGAAGCGGAGCATCGGCGCCTCCGCGTAATGGCTGTCCGTCGCGAGCAAACTGAGCGCCGCGCTCCGCGTCGCGCTCGCCTCGATCTCATCGTCGCTTTCTTCCGCCCAGCGGAACTCCTCCAGAATCTTGCCGCTGCGCTCGAGAAAAGCCCCGCCATCAATCCGCCGATGGCTTGGAATCGTTAGGGCAAGAAGCACCCCGGCGACCGTGGCGTGGATCCCGGATTGCAAGAAGGCGAGCCACAAGCCGAGCCCGAGAATGATGTAGATGAGCGGATGGCGCGCCCCGATCCGGTTCATCGCGATCAGGCCGACAAAGAAAATCGCCGCCGCTCCAAGGCTGATCCAGGAAAGTTGATCAGTATAAAAAAAGGCGATCACGAGGACCGCCCCGATGTCATCCGCGATCGCGAGCGCGGCGAGAAAAACCTTCAGCTGCGTCGGCACCCGGTCGCCGAGCAGCGTCAGCACACCGAGCGCGAAAGCAATGTCGGTCGCCATCGGCACGCCCCACCCCGCCGCGCCGGGCCCGGTCTTATTGAAGAGATAATAGAACCCAGCCGGGAGCAGCATGCCGCCGATCGCGCCGACCAGCGGGAGCGCCGCTTTTTGCAAAGAGGCCAGTTCGCCAATCAGCACTTCGCGCTTGATCTCGAGCCCGACGAGGAGAAAGAAAACCGCCATCAGGCCGTCGTTGATCCAGAAGTGAATCTCCTTCGAGAGCGTGGCATCGGCGAAGCCGACCGTGAGCTTGGTATGCCAGAGCGCGAAGTAGCCGTGCGACCACGGCGAATTCGCCCAGATCAGGGCGGCCAGGGTGCAACCAATGAGCAAAAGGCCGCCGGAAGATTCCAGCCGGGCAAACTCCTCGAACGGTTTCGTCAGCCTCTCGATCGGCGTCGCGCCCGGAAGCGGCATGTGCTTCTGAATCCTTTTCTCCTTTTTCTGCGGTTCGTCCATGCGTTAGCGCGTGCCTTCCTTCCGTCGCGCCTGTGAA
>JBBSLW010000004.1:0-40609 GCA_038233495.1 Chthoniobacterales bacterium
ATCCTCCTCTTCACCGCCTATCTCGGGTTGCGTCATCTCCCTGATCAGCGGGCGGGACAATCGGCGGTCAACCATTGGAGCGCGCCGATGCGCGCCGTGCTCATGCTGCGCGCCTTGGGTGACTACGGGCAATTGATGATTTTCCCTTCTCACCTGCACATGGAACGCACCGTCTTGAAGGGCGATAACTATCGTGACCAGTCAAGCTGGCAGCGTTCCGTCGCGACCGAATATCTCTCCATCGCCGGGTTAGGGGTGCTTCTGATCCTGTTTCTGGCCTGCAAGCGTCGTGGTCCGGCGCAGAGGCTCCGTATCTTTGGTGCGAGCTGGTTTCTCATTGCCTATCTACCGACCTCCAACATCGTCAGCCTGAACGCCACCGTGGCTGAGCATTGGCTCTATCTTCCGAGCATCGGCCTGCTCATGTTTCTGGCCGGTTGCGTGCTCGATTTTCCCGCGCGTTGGCATAAAAGCTTCGCCATCGCGGGCTGCTGCGCGGTGGCCGCGCTCGGAGTGCGCAGCGCCGTGCGCAGCGGCGATTGGTTGTCGGCCGAGACGTTTTATCAGCGGACCCTGAGCGAGGGCGGCGCGGGCGTTCGCATCACAATCAATCTTGCCCTCATCTATTCCGGTCAGGGCGAGTACGCGAAAGCGGAAGCACTTTGCCGCCAGGTGTTGGCCGTGATGCCCGACTATCCGATGGCTCGCAACAACCTCGCCCACGTTCTCTCCCGCGAAGGAAAATTAAAGGAAGCCGAGGAACTTTTCGTCGCGGATAGCAAAGCAGCCGAAGTCACGCGCAAAGACGCTCCGCGCACCTGGATCGCCGCCTGCAACCTAGCCCGATTGCGCCATTTTCAAAAAAATGATCAGGCAACCTTCGCCATTCTCGATCAGGCGCAGAAAGACTATCCCGAAGTTTGGGATTTAATCAGTTACAAGGCGGAACTCCTGCGCGAAAGCAAAGGACCGGATGCGGCGCTCCAGGTTGTGGAAGACTTTGCCCGGGCCAACTGGTGGCATTATGGAGCAGCCGTCGCCCTTGGCCGTCTCTATGCTCAGAAAGGCGACGTCCCCCGCGCCGAAGCGGCCTTGCGCCAGGCCAGCCGCCTGGATGTGCACGATGCCGAGGCGCTCAATCTGGCGGCTTCAATCAGCTTGCGGCAAAACCGTCTCGAAGAGGCCTACCGAACACAGCGGCGCGCCGTGACCCGCCAGCCTGATCAACCGCGCCAGTACGTTCTTCTCTCCAACATTCTGGAAAAAATGGGCCGGCCGGCCGAGGCCAAAATTGCCGGTGCCGAAGTGACTCGCCTCGAAAATCTGGCCCGCCAGAATGCGGCCCTCGTCAATTAACCCGCTGGCGCCCGGCGGGATTGACAGGAAAGGTCGCACCGCTACCATCGGCGGCGCCAGCAGCCGCTTATGCCTGCGAAAATTTTCACTGACAAAGACGTTCAACTCGGGCCGCTGCTCGACAAAACCTGCGCCGTCATCGGCTACGGCGCGCAGGGCCGGGCTCAGGCCCTCAACTTGCGCGACACCGGGATCCCGGTCGTAATCGGCCTCCGCCCCAAAAGCCGCTCGCGTCTGCTGGCGCGCCAGGATGGGCTTTGCCTAACGACGACGGCGAGCGCGGTCCGTAAAGCCGACCTCATTTTCCTGGCCCTGCCCGACACGAGGATGGGGGAGGTTTTCCAAGCCAACATCGCGCCCCACCTGCGCCCCGGACAAATGCTCCTCTTCGCCCACGGGTTCGCCATTCATTATCAAACGGTGCTCCCGCCTAACGACGTCGATGTGGTCTTGGTCGCGCCGAAAGGATTGGGGCCGATGGTTCGCACTCAATTCGAAGCGGGGGGTGGCGTTCCCTGCGTCATCGCCGTCCACCAGGACGCGAGCGGCCACGCCCGCTCCATCGCGCTCGCCTACGCCAAGGCCATCGGCGGCACTCGCGCCGGAGTGATCGAAACTACTTTCAAGGAGGAAACCGAGGCCGATTTATTCGCCGAGCAGGCCGTTTCCTGCGGCGGAATCAATGCCCTCGTCCAGGCCGGATTCGAAACCCTGGTCGAGGCCGGTTACCAGCCGGAGACCGCTTATTTCGAATGTCTGCACGAATTGAAATTCCTCGTCGACCTGATGCATCGCGCCGGGATCAGCGGCATGCGCGCGCGAATCTCCGAGACCGCGAAGTGGGGCGATCTCACCGCCGGACCGAAGATCATCGATGAGCGCGTGAAAGCGCGCATGCAGGAGACGCTGGCAAAAATCCAGAGCGGAAAATTCGCCCGCGAATGGCTCCGCGAAACGGAGACCGGAAAAAAGCGTTACCAGCGTTTGCTGGCGAAGGGGGAAAATGCGCCGATCGAAAAAGTCGGCGAGCGTTTGCGCGCGCTCATGCCCTGGCTCGACGAAAAACCCTGATTGCGCCGAGCGCCGGGAGCGGCGCTCAGCTGTCGAGCAAACGAACCGCGCCCGAATTAACGGATGACGGTTTCGCCGCGTCCGATGATCTGAATCGGCGTCGATGTCGTGAGCACGCCGCCGATCACGAACGAAATCGGTTTCGGGATGGCCGAGGCCGATGACATCACGTAATAGGTCACTTTCTTTTGCGTCGGCATGTCCTGCGCAGTGTGCGGGCGAGCCGGTTTCGAGGTCCGATCGATGGTCGGGCCGGCGACGGCTGAGGCGCACAGCATGGCTCCGAGAGCGCAGCCCCCGGAGAGCAGAAACAAGCGACGCAGATGGAACCATCTGCTTCTTGTTTTCATGCTTTTAAAGTGCATCTGACAACCCGTTCGGCGCAAGCGGTTTCTTCATAAATCGCCGCCGCCGCAACGAGCACGCACACGGTTCATTCTTCCCAGAGAAAATGCTCGAGCCGCAACTGGGTCAGGCGCGCCTTGGCCTCTTCGCTCCGCGTCCCGCCGACGGCCGCGAGCTTGCGATAAACCGCCACCGCCGATTTCCAGTCGCTCGCTTCCTCGAGCAAATGCGCGGCGTTAAAGCCCGCCTTGTAGAACCAGAAAAATTCGTGCTGCAAATCGGGCCGCGCGCCCTGCTCGAGGACGCCGTAGTAGGTCGTTAGGGCAGCGGACTTGTCGTCCAATTTTTCCAGCGCTTTGCCTTTCTTGAAGTCCGCCTGGTTGCGCCAGTGCGCCGGCACGCCGGGTTCGCTCGCGAGCTGCGCGTAGAGCTCGATCGCCCGCTGGTAATTCGCCGGATCGGCCGCGCCCATCTCGTAATAAATGTCGCCTTTCCCGCAGAGCGCTTCGCGCTGCTCGGCCGGCTTCGCTTCGTTCTTCAGGACCTCGTCGTAGAGCGCGAGCGCCTCGCGGTTCTTGCCCAGCCGCCGCTCGATCGCCGCCTCCTCGTTGCGCGCCGCCCACTTCAATTCGCCATTCAATTTCACCACCTGGTCGAGCAGGGCGAGCGCGTGATCGAGCGCGGTCGCGCCCATGCTCGACATCGCGGAACGGGCCGCGAAAAAGAGCGCCTTCTCCGCCAGAGGCGCGTCCGGTTTTTGTTGCGCGAGCAATTCGAATTGCGTCTGGGCATTGGCAAAATCGCCCCGCCGATAATAAGCCTCGGCCAGTTTCATCCGCACTTCCGCGATGAAACGCGAGTCGGGATGCTGCTGCAAAAATTCGTTAGCCGCGGCCACGACCGGGGCTTCATCCGCCGCCGAGGTCGCGTCCTCAATCCAGATCTGGAGGTAATCGGCACGCTCGTTCGCGGCCACCGTTGGGTGGCTCGCGCGGGCCTGCGCGAGATTCTTGCGCGCCCGCGCCAGGTCCGGTTTCGGCTCGTGAAAAGCGAGCTCCGCGAGCGAGACCCAGGCTTCCGCGACCCGCGGGCTTTGCGGAAAACTGCGGATGAATTTCTCGAAGGTCCCGGCCGCTTCCGGTTTTCCTTCCGCGGCCTGGACCGCGCCCTCCTCGAGGAGCAGGTCGCTTTGCACGGATTGTTTCGACGGATCGTTCGCGATCCGTCGATAATCAGCGGCGTATTCTTTCTCGCGATCGAGCCGCAGCCAGCAGAGCGCCGCGTTGAAAAGTGCGTTGCCGGAAAGCGCGCCGGGCTCTTCTGCCAGGCGCTCGTAAATCGGCGCGGCCATCGCGAGTTTGCCGCTGCGATAATTGACTTCCGCGATCAGCCAGTCGACCCGCGCGACAAAGGCCGGGGCCGGGTTTTGCTTGCGGGCGGTCTCGGCCGCGGCGAGCGCGGCATCCCATTCTTCCTTTTCCAAATGGAGCCCGGCCAGCTCGAGACTGGCTTCGCCTAACGACGGAAACGACGGGGTGATGTCGCGCAACCGGCTCAGCAACTGGAGCGCCGTCTCCCGGTCGCCGGAACGGAGCCGGCTCCGGGCCAGATACCATTGCGCGAGGCCCTGGCGGGGCTGGGCCGGGTCGCGCATCCAGCGCTCAAGTTCGTTCCGCGACGGCTTTCTCTCCATCTGGTAGAGCTCGTCCAGCCGGGCGAAAATCTCGGGCAAGGCGGAGTCGTTAGGGTGATGATCGATGAAATCCTCCAGCGCATCGTCGCCCCCTTGCGGCGTCTTCATTTTTTGGTGGGCATCGGCCACGGTGAAGAGACTGGCGACGAGGAGCGCATGCGAAACCCCCTCCGGCCTTTTCAAAATCACGGCCAGGGTCTCGATCGCGCGCTGCGGGTTTCCCTGCGCGAGACTGAGTCGGCCGAAAAGGAAGCGGCGCTGGCTGCGCTCGGTCGCGAGTTGCGGTTTGGTCTGACGCAAGAGGGCGTCGGCCGCGCCCAGGTCGCCCAGCTCGATCAGGAGCTGGGCTACGCCTAACTTTGCCCGCGTCCCCCAGACCGGAAGTTTTATCAGCGGACGGAGCCTGCGGATCGCCTCCTTCTTGCGCCCAAGCGCACGGGAAGTCTCCGCCATCCCAAAAATCGCCGCCGTCCGTAGCGAGGTTTTTTTGTCCGCCGCGATTTTTTCGTAAAGCGGGAGCGCCTCGACCCAGCGCCCAAGCGCGGCCAAAGCCTGGGCGCGCCAGAAATTCGCTTCCGTGTCGTTCGTTAGGCCGGGCGCGCCGGTAAACACTTCGAGCGCCTCGGCCGGGCGTTCCGCGCGGGCCAGCGCCTCGATCAACTTGCGCCGGGCGGTCGTCTCCTCGGCCCCCGACGGATTCGTGGCGAGGAAAGCATGGAGCCGCGTGACCGCCACTTCCGGCACGCCGTCGGCCAGCGGCGAGATCGCGTTCTCGAGCGGCGCCGTCCCGGTCTGCGCGAGGAGCGCTGTCCCTAACGAAAACCAAATCGCCGCGGCCAGGATCGTTTTCATTTGCCTAACAACGGCCGCAGATATTTTCCCGTGTAGCTGTTTTTCGCCCGCGCGATCGCTTCCGGCGGGCCGGCCGCGATGATCTTCCCGCCGCCGTCGCCCCCTTCCGGGCCGAGGTCGACGACCCAGTCGGCGCATTTGATCATCTCGAGGTTGTGCTCGATCACGACCAGGGTGTTGCCCGCGTCGCGCAGTTTCATCAGGACTTGGAGGAGCTTTTCGATGTCGGCAAAGTGCAGCCCGGTGGTCGGTTCGTCGAGGATGTAGAGCGTGCGCCCGGTCGCTTTCTTGGCCAGCTCAGTTGCGAGTTTGACCCGTTGCGCTTCGCCGCCGGAAAGGGTGGTGCCCGACTGCCCGAGCCGCAGGTAGCCGAGCCCGACATCCTGGAGCGCGCTCAATTTATCCGCCACGGTCGGGACGTTGCGGAAGAAACGCGACGCCTCATCGACCGTCATCGCGAGGACGTCGGCGATATTTTTTCCCTTGTAGGTAATCTCGAGCGTCTCGCGATTGTAGCGTTTGCCCTGGCAGACTTCGCAGACCGCGTAGGCGTCGGCCAGGAAATGCATCTCGATCTTGATCAGCCCGTCGCCCTGGCAGTTTTCGCAGCGGCCGCCTTTGACGTTGAAGCTGAAGCGCCCCGTGTTGTAGCCGCGGATCCGCGAGGCCGGGAGCTGGCTGAAGAGCTCGCGAATTGGAGTGAAAGCGCCGGTGTAGGTGACCGGATTGGAGCGCGGGGTGCGACCGATCGCGCTTTGATCGATGATGATCGCCTTATCGATCTGGTCGAGCCCGTGGAGGGCGCGATGCTCGCCCGGTTTGTCTTTCGACTTGTAGAAATGGCGAAAGAGCGCGCGCCGCAGAATGTCGTCGACGAGGGTCGATTTGCCGCTTCCCGAGACGCCGGTCACGCAGGTGAAACAGCCTAACGGAAAGGCGGCGGTCACATTTTTCAGGTTGTTCTCGGTCGCGCCTTCGATCCTGAGCCAGGCGTCGCTCGACTGATCGTCGGAGCGGGGCGCGACCCGGTGGCGCGGGATCGCGATCCGCGAGCGGCCGGAAAGATAAGCGGCGGTCGGCGAATTTTTCGCGTCGAGAATTTCCTCGAGCGTTCCTTCCGCGACGATCTCGCCGCCGCGCGGGCCGGCATCGGGCCCGAGATCGATAATGTGATCGGCCGCGCGAATCGTTTCCTCGTCGTGCTCGACCACGATGACGGTGTTCCCGAGATCGCGGAGCCGGCGGAGCGTGCCGATGAGGCGTGAGTTATCGCGCTGATGCAGGCCGATGCTTGGCTCGTCCAACACATAGAGTACGCCGGCGAGGCCGGAGCCGATCTGGGTAGCGAGGCGGATGCGCTGCGCTTCGCCGCCGGAAAGGGTGCCGCTCTCGCGATTGAGGGTGAGATAATCGAGCCCGACCTCGAGGAGAAACGCGAGCCGCGACGCGATCTCGTGCACCACTTCCGAGACGATCGTGCGCTGCGCTTCCGCGAGTGCGATCCGCCCTATAAACTGCGCCGCGGCCGCGATCGTAAGCTCGCAAAACTGGTGGATGTTCGCCTCGCTCCCGCCCTCTTCCTTGATCGTGACCGCGAGAATCTCCGGCTTGAGGCGCGCGCCGAAGCAGACCGCGCAGGGCGCGCGATTCATGAAAGCGCGGATCCGGCTGCGGGTGAATTCGCTCTCAGTTTCTCCGTAGAGCCGCTCGAGCTGCGGGAGCAAACCTTCAAAGGGCCGCGCCGTTTTCGTCGCGGTCCGGCTATTCCCGAAGCTCATCTCGATCGGCTCGTCGCCGGTGCCGAAATAGAGCGCGCTCTTGAATTTCTCGGGCAAATCTTCAAACGGAATGTTATCCGCGACATCGAAATGCCTAACGAGCGCGCTCTGCAGCCCGCGGTAATAAGCCTGCATCCGCTTCGTCCCGCGCCGCCAGGGCACGACCGCGCCGTCCGCGAGCGACTTCGAGGGATCGGTCACCATCAGCTCCGGATCGCAGACCAGCTGGGTGCCGAGGCCGTGACAGGCCGGGCAGGCGCCGAGGTGGCTGTTAAAGGAAAAATGCTTCGGGGTGAGCTGGCCTAACGAGAAGTCGGTCTCCGGGTTTCCGTAGTCGGTCGAGTAACGGACCTCTTCCCATTCGCTTTGGTTCTCGCGCAGGACGACGAGCCGGTTGCCGCCCCATTTCAAGGCGGTCTCGACCGAATCGGCCAGCCGCGTCCGGATGCCCTCGCGCACCACGAGCCGGTCGACGACCGCTTCGATCGTGTGTCGTTCGCCCTTTTTCAGCCGGATCGGCTCCGGCCGGCCGAGCTCGACGATCTCGCCGTCCACCCGGATCCGGACGAAGCCTTCGCGCTTCGTTTTCTCGATCACGTCGCGAAACTCGCCGCTCTCGTTCCGGACTAACGGAGCGAGCAGAATGATCTTCGTCTCTGCGGTGTAGCTCAGAATCTGGTCGACGATTTGTTGCGCGCTCTGGCGGAAAATCGGCTGCCCGGTGACCGGGTCGTGTGGTTGGCCGACAGCCGAATAAAGGACGCGCAGATAGTCGTAAATCTCGGTCGTGGTCGCGATGATCGAGCGCGGATTCGTGCCCGCGGTCCGCTGCTCGATCGCGATCGCGGGCGAGAGGCCCTCGATGAAATCGACGTCCGGTTTTTCCATCTGATCGAGGAACTGCCGGGCGTAAGCCGAGAGGCTCTCGACATAACGGCGCTGGCCCTCGGCATAGAGGGTGTCGAAGGCGAGGGACGATTTGCCCGAGCCGCTCAGGCCGGTGATCACGACCAGCTTTTCTCTCGGGATCTCGACGTGGAGATTCTTTAGATTGTGCTGGCGCGCACCACTGATCTTGATAGTCTTTGCAGGCATCGGGCGGGATTTGTCGAACCGATCAGTCAAGCACACCGAACCGATTTCGCCAGCGATTTGAACCCATCATGACCGAGCCCGTCAGCACCATTTCACCCGAAGAGATTGCGCAGTTGCAGAAGAAATTCAGCGAGATCAAGCACTCGATTAACAACGCGCTTGCGGTCATGATGGCCCTCTCGGAAATGTCGCAGCGCCGCCCGGATTACTCGGAAAAGCTGGCCAGCACCGTGCTCGCGAAAGCCCCGCAGATCGTGACCAGCCTGCAGGAGTTCACGCAGGTTTTGAACGAGAAGGCCGGGCAGAAGCCGGTCGCGTAGAGCGGCGCCGGGTCCCGAGGCGTTCGGAAATTCGCCTGGGTGCCGTCACTGAATTCACCCCCGCGGTTCTCGAATTCGCCGAGCCATCCTCCAGGTTGTCATCCCGAGCCGGCGCAGCGCGGCGAGGGATCTTCCCCACTGCAATCCGCGTCCGCAAACGGGAGGACGCGTCCGTTCCATTTGCGAGATCCCTCTCCGTCCTTCGGCGGTTCGGGATGACAACCTTTTTTGGGCAAACGACGCTGGAGATGAATGCCTCCCCCTCTGCGAAGAAGTGACTCGTTAGGCCAGCAACAACTCCGCGATTTCGAGTGACGCTCGCGGTCGGCTTAGCCGGCTGACGTTCGCCGACCATTCCCGCCACAACTTCGCGTCCTCCGCAAAGGCCCCTTCCACCGCGACGCGAATCGCCTCCGGCGTGGTCGCGATCGTCCCACAGCGTGCTTCCTCGATCAGGCGCGCGTTGCCTTCCTCCTGCCCGGGCACGACCTGGTTCACGATCATCGGGCATTTCGCCGCGATCGTTTCCTGCACCGTCGCGCCGCCCGCCTTGCTCACGAGGAGATGGCTCTCGAGCAGAAGTCGCGGTAGCTGATCGCTCCAGCCCACGATCTCGAAATCGCGCCCGATCTCCGCGCGCGCCGCTTCCACCGCCCGGCGCAGCCGCTCGTCGCGCCCCACCGTCACGGTCAGCCGGGCGCCGGGGATCTGCGCGAGCACCCGGATGATCCCGGGCGCGGCCACGCCGCCGGCATTGATCATGTAAAGCAGCCGGCGCTCGCCCCCGGCGACCGGCGCTTTCCGCAATTCGCCGAGCTCGGCAAACTTCGGCGTGACCGGGAACCCGCTCACCCGCACCTTCTCCTCCGGCACGCCCGCGGCGACGAGGACGGCGGCGGTCTGCTCGTTCGGGACGAGAAAGAGATCGCTCGCGCTACGAAACCAGATCGCGTTCACCGTGATCGAATCGGTGATGCACACCACCCGCCGAAAAGCCGGCGTCGTCCCTTCCAAAATCGCCTCGAGCAGGTAGGCATAGGCCGGGTAAACCGCGACCACCGCGCTCGGCTGGAAGCGCACCAGCAACTGGCTGAGCCGCGCCCGGGCCAGGAAAAGCCAGCGCAGTTGCGACCCGTAATTCTCCCGCCCGTCCAGCATCTGGTAGAGTCGGCCCCAGACCCGCGGCGCGCGGTTGATCAACGCGAGATAGCCCTTCCGCACCCAGTCGTTCGCCACGCCGAAGGTCTCCGAGAAAATGTCGTGCACCTCGACCACCGCCCGCTCCCCCGCGACCGCGGCCAAGCCGTCGCGCATCCCGCGCGCGGCTGCATTGTGGCCTTCGCCGAAACCGGCGGTCAGGATCAGGATTCGTTTCTCCATTCGTTAGGCAAGGAGGCTGGCCGAGAGTTTAATGGCAATCCCGGAGCGGCAAAGTAAACTTCGTGTGACGATGAAATATCTGCGCTTAACCGGCCGCGTCATTCGTCGCCTCGTCTGGGAGACCGCGATCGACGAGACGATGGGGCTCTCCGCGCAGATGGCCTACCAATTCCTTTTCACCCTCGCCCCCGGCCTCCTCTTTCTCTGGCATCTCCTCGGCCTCTTCGGGACCGACCCGGCCAAGCTGCACAAGATGCTGGGCGTGGTCCGCGCCTTCCTCCCGCCCGATCCCAAGGTGCAGGAAATCCTCGATAGCGTCGTCGCGAGCGTGATCGTGACCGGGAGCGGCGGCGCGCTCGCGACCGCCGGCATCATCCTCGGGATCTACCTCGGCACGATGTTCATCTCCACCATCTCGCACGCGCTCAGCCGCACCCATGGCGTGACCGAGGACCTGCATTGGTGGTCGAAATACATCATCTCGCTTCTCCTCCTTTTCTGGTTCGGCATCACCATCCTGCTCGCCTTTAACTTCACCGTCTTCGGCGAGACCCTGGCCGGCATCGCCGAGGTCAATTTCCAACTCCAGATCCCGCTCCAGAGCTGGGTCGCGGCCCTCAACCTGCCCTTCACCGCTCTCGCCCTCGTCCTCCTCGCCCTCGCGCTTTACCTCCTCACCCCGCAGAATTACCTCACCATTCGCCAGGCCCTGCCCGGCGCGATCTTCTTCTCGGCCGGCTGGATCACGGTGACGAAGCTCTTCCAGTTCTACGTCGCCCGTTACGATCGCTATAATCCGACCTACCTCGCCCTCGCTTCCATCATCATGCTCCTGACCTGGATGTATCTGACCTGCCTCCTCCTCCTTCTCGGGGGTAAATTGAATGCCATCCTCCGCCGCGAGAGCGAACGCGCCGCCGCGCGGGCCGAACATACCACGCCGCCCGAAACCGAGCCGCAGCCGGCCTAACGACTCGCGCGCCTTGATCCGTCCGCGAATGTTCCAGCGCTGGCAGCTTCTTCTCGGGGCCATTCTCCTCGGCGCCATTCTCGCCGGGAGCGTGACCCGGGCCGATCTCACCGAGGAAGAAAAGAAGGCCCTCTTCCTCAAGTCGCGCGAGAAAATGCGGACCGTCGCCACGCCCACGCCCGAGGAATCCGCCACCCCGCGGCGCAAACCGAAGCCAGCTGAACGTCCGCCCGCGAAAAAGAAAAAGTCGAGCAAGCCGAAACCCACCCCCGAGCCAGAGGAAACCGCCCGGCCGGCCCGCACCCCGCGGCCGACCCCCGAGGAAACGCCGGAGGAAACCCCCGAGCGCCGGGCCAAACGCAAACGGCCGACCCCCACCCCGGCCGCCGCCGCGGCCACTCCGGCGCCGACCCCGGCCGTCCGCGCCGCGCCGGAAAAATCTTCCGAGCCGGCCGAGGTCATCGTGCAAAAATCCGGCTATCAAAAGCCGCGCGGCTTTTCCATTCTGCCCTTCAACCTTTTCGGGAAACGCTACAAATACCTGACGAAGGACGTGCGGAAACAGATCGATCGCGCGCCCGTCCTGCGCGAGCGCTGGCGCTTCATCATCGTGCACAACAGCGGCACCCGGCAGGGCAACGCCCGGATCTTCAGTTACTATCACAAGAACGTGCGCCGGATGAAAAACGGCCTCGCCTACCACTTCGTGATCGGCAACGGCACCTCCTCCGGGAACGGCGAGATCGAGGTTGGCGACCGCTGGCGGCGCCAGATCAACGGCGGCCACGTGCACAGCGATTACCTGAACAACATCTCGCTCGGCATCTGCCTCGTCGGAGATTTCAACCGCAGCCAGCCGACCCGGGCCCAGCTCGAGGCCTCTGAAGAATTGATCCGCTACCTGCGCGCCCGTTGCGGCAAGGTCGAGCGGCGCGACATCCCGGTGCGCCCCCATCGCGAGATGAATCCGCCGCGCTGGCCGACCGATTGCCCGGGCGACGACTTCCCCTATCGCTGGTTCGGGCAGTTTCGTTAGGCGCGCCGCCGCTGCCGCGCGACCGGCCGTCTATTGGTCGGGCAAGGTCGTGGCGGCATCCTTGCTTACGTAATCGCGGAATTTCTCCTCGAAATCCGCCCGGCTCGCGAAGATGCCGGCATAGACCCGGGCAAAGGCGTTGTCGAAAGTGTCCCGGGCCGAGAGCGCGTCGAGGAGTTGGAGAAAGCGCGGCTTATCCGTCCGAACGAGAAAACGCACGAGCCTCTCCGACTCATCATAGAACGCATCCACCTGGGCCGTGGGCGGCCGGACCTTGGCCATCAATTGGCCGAGCGGGATCACCTCCTCGGGCGCCAGGGAATAAGAACGCGGGTTGGAAATGTAACCCCGCGCGCGCTGATAGCTGGCCCGCGAGTTGCGCGAAACATATTCGGCAAAGCCCTCATTGAGCCAGCAGGGAATGGCCGCGCCGTAGCAGCGATAGACCACGAGATGTGCGATTTCGTGACCGAGCGTGTTCCCCGAGAATTTATAGGAAGGATCGCGTAGCAGAAAGAGGCTGCCCTGGGATTGGATCCCACCGGTCCATGGCTCCAAGACCCCGGCTTTCTGGAATTCGACCCAATCCGGAGGGCGATCGAAGAGATAGATGTGGGATTTGCGATTGCTCGCGGGCTCTTCTTTCTCCAACTCTTTCGCCGTTACCCGGAAGTTGAATTCCGCTTCGACCGCGGCGCGGGATGCGACAAAGCCTCTCACGTAGTGATAAATAAAATGCTCCCCCTCAGCGTGCTTCCATTCCTCCGGGTGCAAAGCCAGGGCTACTGCGCCGAGCGGATTCTCATCCTGCTGGCTCAGCGCGTTCAGCGGCACGTTCTGTAACCCGTTGAGACCAGTCAGCTCATCCAGTTGAGCAAAAGCCGTGACCGCCCCCAGGAAGGGAAACAAAATCATCGGGAGGCCACGAGTCATGCCCTTCCCAAAGCTAAACCGTGCGAGCAGGAGCACGAGATCCGACCGGCGCGCGCCGCCCCAAAAACGAGAATTGCACCCCGCAAGCGCGCCCCCTAAAATCGCGCGAGATTCGCAACCAGCCAAAGCACCCGGACCCACCTGCTCCATGTCCCGAAACCATCCCGCTCGGCCGACCGCCCCGGAAATCTGTCCCGTCTGCGGCGAGGACGTTCCGCGCGGCGCGGTGGCCTGCCCCGAGTGCGGCGCAGACCACAACTCCGGCTGGCGCGAGGACGCCGACACCTACGACTCGGTCGACCTGCCTAACGAAGATTTTAACTATGACGAGTTCGTCCGCGAAGAGTTTGGAACAGGCGCCAAGCAAACCGGCCTGCACACCGCGTGGACGATCACCGCGCTAGTCGTGCTGGCTACAATGGTAGCGCTCTACTTTTACGCAGCCCGCTAACTGCGCCCAAGGCCCTGTAGTGGTCCGCTGTCTCAGCGGATCTTCCCCGCCCTCGTTAGTCGTAGCCGGGCCGATGACTCCGCCGCCATAAAAGTTCGTCGAGGCGGGACGCCTCAACCAGCACGCGAGACGCGCGCGCTACCCGGAGTCTGTCATCGGCTCTGGGGACGCGCGGAGGGATCGACCTGCTCGGCAACCGCGTAGCACAGGCGTCTCGTGCCCTTGGTTTTGCCGCGCTGAATGGCGGGATCGCAAGTTTCGCTCTCCTCCTCTACAACCAGCGTCATGAAGGGCTCATGGCCCGCGCGCCGGTAGCCTTTCCGTGGAGGTTAAAACCCGGGAGGTCGACGATGTTCGGCTTTCTGTTTCTGGCCTCGGCCATCTACTTTTTCGATGGCTGGCTGCGCCCGAGCCTCGCTAATTCTTATGGGCAACTGATCGGCTTCCTCGTCTACGATCTCGTTCTCATCCCGCCTTATCTGCGCTATTGGCCGAAAGCGGCCGGCGGGTTTCGCGTCTGCCTGACGATTTACCTGATCGTCCTGTTCTGGAGTGCGGCCCTGGCGATTTGGTTTCTCCTCAAATATCGCGGCGGAGGCGGGCGAACGACGAGCACTGGCTAGACGGGGGAACGCCGCCGATCGTTGTTGCGCGAATATTTCACCGGTACAATCAAGGTGATCCGGATGTGGACCCACTACGAGTGAGTCGGACGCCTGGCTGGCGCATGGCAGGGTAGAGGTCCTGGAAACACGGACGACACGGCGGTCGTCCCTCCAGCGTTACTGCCCAGGGACGCGCTTCGCTAAACCCGCGAACGCCGCCTTCCGGAGCCGCGGGTGTATTTCACCGGTTTGCGTTTCGGTTCTATCTTCGACAGGCCGGTGCCGCTTTTTACTTCCATGATCTGGTCGCGCAAGAGGGCGGCGCGCTCGAATTCGAGGTTGGCCGAGGCGGTCTGCATCTCGTCTTCCAATTCGCGGAGGAGCTCGGTCAGGTTGAAGTCGCCACCGGCTTCGTTCACAACCGCGGCGGCGATCTCGCGCCCGCGCAGGATGGTGTGCAGGCTCTCTTGCACGGCGCGCCGGACGGTCGTCGGAGTGATGCCGTGCTTTTCGTTGTACTCCACCTGCTTGGTGCGGCGGTAATCGGAGATCGAGATGAGCGCCTGCATGCTTTGGGTAACGGTGTCGGCGAAGAGGACGACTTCGCCGTTGAGATGGCGCGCGGCGCGGCCGGCCGTCTGGATGAGCGAGGTCTGGCTGCGGAGGAAGCCTTCCTTGTCGGCGTCGAGGATGCAGACTAACGACACCTCCGGTAGGTCGAGGCCTTCGCGGAGGAGGTTGATCCCTACCAAAATATCGAACTCGGCCGCGCGCAGGCCGCGCAGGATTTCGACCCGCTCGATCGTGTCGATGTCGCTGTGCAGGTAACGCACTTTCAACCCGACATCGCGCAGGTAATCGGAGAGATCCTCGGCGGTGCGCTTGGTGAGGGTGGTGACGAGGACGCGTTCCTGGAGTTCCACCCGCTGGCGGCAGAGCTCGATCGTGTCATCGATCTGGTTCTTCAGGCCCTTGAGCGTGATCCGCGGGTCGAGCAACCCGGTCGGGCGGATGATTTGTTCGACCACGAGCGGTTTGCCGGGAGTGTGGATGTCGAAGTCTTCGGGCGGCTGGTCGGTGCGGCTGAGTTCCTTCGGCGCGGTGCCGGGCAGGACGAAGGGCACTTCTTCTTCCGTTCCGATGCGGTCGCGCTTGTGCGGGAAGTAACCGGTGTTGCCGACGATACTGTTCTTGATCTCAAACTCGGCCGGGGTCGCGCTGACGTAGACGAGCTGGTTCGCGTTGCCCATGAACTCGGGGAAATTGAGCGGGCGATTGTCGAGCGCGCTTGGGAGACGGAAGCCGTACTCGACAAGGACGGTCTTGCGCGATTTGTCGCCTTCGTACATGCCGCCGATCTGCGGGATGGTGGCGTGCGATTCATCGATCACGAGAAGGAAATCCTTCGGGAAAAAGTCGAGAAGGGTGAAGGGTTTCGAGCCCGGCGGTCGGCCGGAGAGATGGCGCGAGTAATTCTCGATCCCGTTGCAGAATCCCATCTCCTGCAACATCTCGAGGTCGTACTCGGTCCGCATTTTCAGCCGTTGCGCCTCGAGCAGGCGGCCCTGCGATTCGAGGAGCACGATCCGCTGGTCGAGCTCCGTCCGGATCGAGGTGAGGGCGCGGTTCAGCTTGTCGGCCGGGGTGACGAATTGCTTGGCCGGGAAAAAAGTCATCACGTTTAACGACTCGTGGGCGTGCCCGGTGAGCGGATCGAAGCGCGTGATCGCATCGAGCTCGTCGCCGAAGAATTCCAGCCGGACGGCTTCCTCATCCGCGGTCGCGGGATAAACCTCGACCACATCGCCGCGGACCCGGAATTTTCCCCTAACGAAATTCATATCGTTACGCTCGTAGAGCATGTCGACGAGCCGGCCGAGGACGGTCTCGCGGGAAACCTGCTGGCCGCGTTTCAGCGTCAGCAACATGCGCAGGTAATCCTCCGGCGAGGTCACGCCGTAGATGCACGATACGCTCGCGACCACGATCGTATCGCGCCGCGTGAGCAGGGAACTCGTCGCGGAAAGCCGGAGCCGCTCGATCTCTTCGTTAATCGACGAGTCTTTCTCGATGTAAGTGTCGGAGCGCGGGATGTAGGCCTCCGGTTGGTAATAATCGAAGTAGCTGACAAAATACTCGACCGCGTTGCGGGGGAAGAATTGCTTGAACTCCGAGTAAAGCTGCGCGGCGAGCGTCTTGTTATGGGAAATGATGAGCGCGGGCCGGTCCAGCTCCTTGATCACGTTCGCGATGGTGAAGGTCTTGCCGGAACCGGTCACGCCGAGGAGGGTCTGGTGACGGTTGCCGGCCTCGACCGACTTGAGGAGTTTCGCAATCGCCTGCCCCTGGTCGCCCCGCGGGGTGTAGCTGGATTCGAGCTCGTAGGACATTGGCGGCAATATGCGCCATGCTCGCTGGCGGCACAACGGAGGCGCGGTGCGCGTCCTGCTCTTCAGCTTCCCACTCGATTCCAACCTATGAAAAGATTGCTTTCCCTCGCCCTCGCCGCCGTGCTCGTTTTCGCCGCCGGGGCCGCCCGAGCCGATACCATTTACGTCGCCAATTTTGGGATCGACACGATTACGGAATACGACGAGGGCGGCAACAGCTCGAACTTCACCGGCGTCTTCGTTAACGGTCCCTACGGCCTCGCGCTCGATGCCAGCGGCAACCTCTATGTCACGACGAACAACAACTCGATCGAGAAATTCGCGCCGAACGGGACCGACCTCGGGGTCTTCGCTACCGGGCTGAATCTGCCGGGCGGCCTGGCCTTCGATCGCGCTGGCAATCTTTACGTGGCCAATTTCGGAGGGAACACGGTCCGGAAATTCGGCCCGAACGGGAGCGATCTCGGGATCTTCGCGAATGTGATTCGCCCGACCGGGCTGGCCTTCGACGCGGCGGGCAATCTTTACGTCGCGAATTTCGGCAACACCGTCCAGCGCTTCTCGCCTAACGGCACCCCGCTCTCCACCTTCAGCACGCTGAACCTGAACAACCCGCAGGGTCTCGCCTTCGACTCGCTCGGGAATCTCTATGTCGCGAACAGCGGCTCCGATAAGATCCAAATCTTCTCGCCCACCGGAGGGAATCTCGGCCTGCTCTCGAGCGCCAACCTGGCCGGCCCGATCGGGCTCGCCTTCGATCGCGCCGACAACCTCTACGTGGTCAATGCGCGGACCGCGACCCTCGAGCAGATCACCCCGGACGGCGGCGACTCCATCTTTGCCACGACCGGGTTCAGCCCGGGCTTCATCGCGATTCAAAAAACGCCGACCCTGGTCAACATCTCGACCCGGCTCAACGTCCTGACCGGCGAGAACGTGCTCGACGCCGGGTTCATCATCACCGGGACCGGCACGAAGCAGGTGCTGATTCGCGGACTCGGGCCGATTCTTTCGAACTTCGGGGTCACGGGCGTGCTGGCCGATCCCTTGATCGAGCTGCACAGCGCCGCGACCGGCAACCTCATTTTGGCAAACGACAACTGGAAAAATAACCAGCGGACCGACATCGAAGCGACCGGCCTGGCGCCGACGAACGACGCCGAATCCGCCCTCCTCGTCACGCTGAGCGCCGGGGCCTACACCGTGGTCGAGCGCGGGAAAGCCGAGACCACCGGGGTCGGGCTGGTCGAGGTCTACGATCTCACGCCGGGCTTCGGGCCGGAGCTGGCCAACATCAGCACGCGCGGCTTCGTCGACACCGGGAACAACGTCATGATCGCGGGTTTCATTGTCGCGAGCGGCACGGGCGGGAGCGGCCAGGTCATCGTCCGCGGGCTCGGGCCGTCGTTAGGCGCATTCGGTATTTCCAATCCGCTGGCCGATCCCTTTCTCGAACTGCACGACAGCAACGGCACGCTCCTGGCCGCGAACGACAACTGGAAAAGCACCCAGCAAGCCGCCATCGCCGCGACCGGCCTTGCGCCGACCAACGACGCGGAAGCCGCCATCCTCGCGACCCTCGTCCCGGGCGCCTACACCGCCATCCAGAGTGGCGTGAACGGCGGAACCGGGGTGGGTTTGGTGGAAGTTTACAACCTGCATTAGGGCAGCCGATCGGGGGAGCTGAGGCGCGGCATTCGTCCCGCCGGCCTGCTGTTTTTACGTCTCTTGTGCGGGCCACGCGGTGCGCTAAATTTCCCGCAGATTGAAAAAAATCCCTTCTCTCTTCGAGGCCGCCGCGGGGCTGGCCATTCTTATCTTCAGCCTAACCACGACGGCCGCCCCGGTGCCGGGCGCCGCGATCAACGCCCCGGTCAATCGGAGCCAGTGGCCGGCCTCCCTCCGCAATGTCCCGCTCGAACGTCTCTCTTCCGGCGCGATCAGCCTGCTCGATCGCGGCGGGGATCTAGTCCAGTCGCCGACGCAGCGGACCGTGGCCGCGGTGGCGGCGACAGTGGCAGTTGCGCTCGATCTGCGGGTCGCGCCCGACCTGCGTCTCGGCGACGATCCGGCTCCACTCCCGCCGAACATGCGTTCGCAGGCCGAGCCCCATATCGCGCGTTCGCCGGTCGATCCGGATTTTCTCGTGGCCGCTTTTCAGGAAGGCCGCTTCACAGATGGCGGCGCGGTCGATTGCGGATATTCCGTAACGCACGACGGCGGCCTGACCTGGTCGCGCGAGCTCATCCCGCTTCTCACCACCGTGACCGGCGGGCCTTATTTCCGCGCCACCGATCCGGTTGCCGGCATCGATCTCGACGGCAGAATTTTTCTCAACACGGAAGGCGCGACGAGCTCTGATTTCTCGCAGGGCGCGATCGTGGTCAGCCGTTCGCTCGATGGCGGGGCGACGTTTTCCGCGCCGGTCGTGGTCTGGGATCCGCCGGACGCGGCCGATTTTCCCGACAAATCCTGGATGGCGATCAACAACTTCGCCGGCACCGCCAATGCCGGGCGCATCCTGGTGACCTGGACGCAGTTTGGGGCGACGAATGCTTCACCGATTCTGCGCGCCTATAGCGACGATCACGGGCTCACCTGGAGCGCGCCGTTCCCGATCCATTCCGCGAGCAGCAGCACGCAGGGATCGCAGCCGATGTTCCTGCGCGATGGGCGGGTCGCGATCGTTTATTGGAATTTCGCGGGGAGCGGAGGCCGGGAAGAAATCGACATGGTCTTGTCGGGCGACGGCGGTGTCACCTTCGCCGCGCCGACGCTCGTCACCCCGGTGACGCGCTATAATCAGCCGAGCATTCGCACCGGCGTCTTCCTGCCCTCGGCCGCGACGGATCGCACCACCGGCGCGATCTACGTCGTTTACCAGGCCCTGAATAGCGCCGGCCAGCCCCGCATTCTTTTCACCAAATCGACCAACACCGGCGCGACCTGGTCGACGCCGATCGCGGTCACCGACAACCCAGGCACCGGCGTTTTCAATCCTGCCATCTCCGCTTCACCCGACGGTCAGCGCCTGACCGTCTCCTTCTACGACCAGCGCGACAGCGGCGGGAACACGCTCCTTTGCAATCTCTACCTCGCGCAGTCGTTCGACGGCGGCGCGACCTGGGAGCCAAACATTCGCCTAACGAGCGAGACGACAAACGCCTCGCTCGCCCCGCTGACCGCTTCTGGCTACATGCTGGGCGATTATCTCGGGATCGCGGAATCGACGAGCGTTAACGTGCCGGCCGTCCCGGTCTGGGTCGACACCCGCACCGGCAACCCCGATCCGTTCATCACCCGGGTCGGGATCGCGTCGGAGGTCGATTTCACCAGCTTCCAGGCCTCCCGCTTGTCGCTCGACCAGATCAATGATCCGCAGCTTGGCGGGACGGCGGGCGACGCCGATGCCGACGGGGTCAGGAACCTTTCCGAGTTTCTCTCCGCGACCGAGCCTAACGATCCGGCCTCGGCTGTTTTCACTTCCCGGCAGCTCAACATCTCGACCCGCGAAAGCGTCGGCACGGGCGAGAACGTGCTGATCGGTGGTTTCATCGTGACCGGCGCGGCGCCGAAGCAGGTGATCCTGCGCGCGATCGGCCCTTCCCTGAGCGCCTTTGGCGTCAGCGGCGCGCTCCAGGACCCGACTCTCGAGCTGCACGACGGAGCGGGCGCGACTCTTTTCACAAACGACAACTGGCGCGACAGCCAGGAGAGCGAGATCACCACGACCGGGCTCGCGCCTAACGACAGCCGGGAATCCGCGATCGTCGCGACCCTGCCGCCGGGCGATTACACCGCCATCCTACACGGAAAAGGCGGGAGCGTCGGCACGGCCTTGGTCGAGGCCTACGATCTCGATCCGACGCCCGCTTCGGAGTTTGGCAATATCAGTACGCGCGGGATGGTCGGGAGCGGCGACCAGGTTTTGATCGGGGGCCTCATCATTTCCTCGGAAGCCTCCGCCCAGGCCAATGTCGTGGTGCGGGCGCTCGGTCCGTCGTTAGGCAGCGCCGGGGTGACAGGCGCACTGGCTGATCCGACCCTGGAATTGCACGACAGCAACGGCGCCACCCTGGCCACGAACGACGACTGGCAGGAGAGCCAGGGGGGAATCATCGCCTCAACCGGCCTCGCGCCTAACGACACCCGGGAGGCGGCCATATTCGCGCACCTCGCGGCTGGCGCCTACACCGCGGTCGTGCGCGGCGCGAACAGCAGCAGCGGGATCGCGCTGGTCGAGGCCTACAATATCCCGTAGTCGCGCCGGGGGTGGGCGTCCTCGATCATTCCGGGGAGCACAGGCCGCTGGCCTGTCGCCTTCGGCGGCCCGCCGAAGGCACTCGTTGCGCGGAGCGCAACCCGCGCGGTCTGAGGAGGAAGTTCCCCCTTGGCGTCGCGCGCGTAAGAGCTGCACCGGTGAGAGTAGTTGCGCTGCGCGCAAACTGCATTTGGCCAGCGGCCAAACGCAAACAGGCCGGCGGCCCGTGCTCCCCGGAATCCTGAAAATGCGCGCTTAGTTGACAGCGCGCCTCGTTCGCCCCATTGGCAGCCCTGGGAAATTTGATGGAAACCGTGAACCTCCTTTGGCTCTCGTTAGGCCGATGATCGCGTTTGTCCTCGGGGCCGGTCTCGGCACCCGGCTTCGGCCGTTGACCGATGAGCTGCCCAAGCCGCTCATTCCCATTTTCCAAAAACCGCTCATCACCTTTGCGCTCGATCATCTCGCGGCCGCGGGCGTGCAGTCGTTTGTGATTAACACCCATCATTTGCCCGCCCATTTTGAAGAAGTTTTCGCGGGAGGTGTTTATCGGGGGATACCCGTTAGGCTGGTGCACGAGCCGGTTCTGCTCGAGACGGGCGGCGGAATTAAAAATGCCCAGCCGCACCTCGGGACCGAGGCTTTCCTCGTCTGCGGCGGCGACGTGTTGACCGATCTGCCGCTCGCGCCGCTGATCGAGGAACATGTGCGCAGCAGCAACGACGTCACCCTTTCCCTGCGCGAGACCGGGCTCGGCACCGACATCGCTTTCCGTGATGGCCGCGTGCTCGATATCGCAAAGCGTTATGGGCACGCCGGGAATTACGATTACGCCACCGTCTCGATCTGGAACCCGCGCATCTTCGAGCGCATCCCGCCCCGAAAAAAAATCTCCTTCTTCCCCATCCTCGCCGATTGGCTCGGCGCCGGCGCGAAGGTCGGGGGCGTTGTTTTGAATGAGGGCCGCTGGTTCAACATCGGCTCGAGCGTCCAATATCTCGCCGCGCATAGCGCGATTGCTGAAGGCTGGCGGCCGGCTTATGTGGCGGACGCTGCTTGGCCGGTGCAGGTCGCGCCGACCGCGAAGGTCGACCCGAGCGCGCAGATTCTCGGCTGCACTTCGGTCGGAGCTGGTTGCGAGGTCGGCGCAGGGGCTTTAGTGGAGGACACCATCCTTTGGCCCGGTGCACGAATTGCTTCCCACGCGCAGATGAAACGCTGTATCGTCCGCACCCATCGCGCCGCGGAAGGCGTGCAGACCGATGCAGTTATCTAGTCCCGAAAGCAGAATGAATCAGGAAACAGGAATGCAGGAAAGGGAATGAGATCATCCTCTTTTTCCTGCGTTCCTGCTTTCCTTATTCCAAATCTCCTCTTCGATGTCCTGTAAATCATGATCCTGTCCGATACGCTCCTGCGCCAGACGCGCCTCCATTTCCCGAGCTTCGAGGAAGAGAAGGTCAAGATCGCGCCGATCGAGAAAGGCGGGTCGGGCCGCAAGTTTTACCGCATCCAGGTCGGCCGCGAGCAATCGATCGTGCTCGTGAAATACACCCGCGAACAGGCCGAGAACCAGCGCTATGTCGAGATCGCGGATTTCCTCGACGAGCATCAGGTCTGCGCGCCGAAAATTCATTTCCACGACCCGGAAGAGGGCCTGATCTGGATCGAAGATCTCGGTGAACGCGACCTCTGGAGCCATCGCGAAGAGAGCTGGCCGATGCGCCGGGTCTTCTACCAATCCGCGCTCGAGGAAGCGGCCAAGCTGCATCGCATTCCGCTCGCGGCGACGGACCGTTTCCAGAGTCATCTCCCGGCGCAGTTCGACACCGCGCTTTATCTTTGGGAGCAACACTACTTTTTCGTGCATTGCCTGGACCGCCATTTCGGTCTCGATGACCGGAAGCTGCACGAGGTTTCGCGTCTTCCCCGGCTCGAAGAAATCGGCCGTCGCCTCGGCGATTTCCCGCGCGTCCTGGTGCACCGCGATTTCCAGTCGCAGAACATCATCGTCCGCGCGCGGCAGGCTTACCTGATCGATTTCCAGGGGATGCGCCCCGGCCTCGCGGAATACGATCTCGCCTCGCTCCTTTACGATCCGTATGTCGAGTTGCGCGCGAGCGAGCGGGTGGAACTGCGCGATTTTTATGAACAACAGGCCGCGGCGCACGATCCCGATTTCGCGGAAAAGTTTCAGTTCTGCGCGATGCAGCGCCTGATGCAGGCGCTCGGGGCCTACGGCTACCTCGGGCACACGCAGGGGAACAAAACTTTCCTCGCCCACATCCCGGTCGCCCTCGAGTCGTTAGGCCAAGTGGTTGGCGAAATCGCGGGCCTCGAGTCCCTGCACGCAACCCTCCTGGAATGCGCGGCCGCCGGCGCCTAGCGTACGAAGGGATTCGAGCGCCGCTCCGCCCCGATCGTGGTCGCGGGCCCGTGCCCGGGCAGGACGGTAATCTCTTCGCCTAACGAATAGAGTTTTTCCCGGATCCCGGCGAAGAGCAGCTCGCCGTCGCCGCCGGGCAGATCCCAGCGTCCCACCCCGCCGGCGAAAAGAACATCGCCGCCAATGAGGAGGTCGTTCTCGGGCGAGAGAAAACAGAGGCTTCCCGGGCAATGTCCCGGCACCTCCAGGATGGCGAAGTTCATCCCGAGAAAATCACGGGACGGCGTCGCCTCGATCAACAGATCGGGCTCCGTCGGTTCGATCTCGAATTGGAAACCGAAATCGCGAAAGAACCCCGCGTCGCTGATCATCGGCGCGCTCTCCGGATGCACGCCGACCGGGCAGCCGAAACGGCGTGTGATCTTCGCCACGTCCTGGATGTGATCGATGTGCCCGTGGGTCAGGAGCAGAAGTTTGAGCTCGATCTTCTGCTCGACCAGCCAGTCGCAGGTGCCGTCTGGCGCGTCGAACAGGATCCAACCCTCCGGCGCCTCGAACGCGTAGCAGTTGGTCTCGAAAATTCCGCCGCTGAAGGTCTGGTATTGAATCATACTCGTGCTCCTGCTCGTAATCGTAATCCGGCTCGAAATCCAGTTTCCTGAGCAAAACGTCGATTACGGACCCGCGCCTGCGCGGCGGGAACAGAAAATGCAGCGTAAGCCGGCGTCTGCTCCGAATCTAAATTTGAATCTTCACTCCGCCGCGTTGTCTCACCCTTCACTTCCAGCGTTCATGAGCCGACCCCTCACCTTGCTTTCAAAACATATTCTGCGAACTTTTTTTCCCGTATTTATGAAAAAATTCCTACGTCCGCCACTCGCCTTGCTGCCGGGATTGTTGCTCATCGCGCTGGCCGCGCAACCCGTTCAGGCGAAGTCGGATTCCGAGCAGATCGGCCTCTCGGTCGGGCGTTTGCTCGAGGAAGGTCACTACACTCATCACCCCCTGAACGACGAGATCTCCAGGAAACTCCTCACCGGTTATCTCGAGATGCTTGATTTCAGCCACCTCTTTTTCACCCAGAAAGATGTCGACGGTTTTACCGCCAAATACGCCACCACGCTCGACGACGATATCCTGAATGGGAACCTGAAAGCGTCCCACGACATCTTTAACGTTTTCCAGAAGCGGGTCGAAGATCGGGTCAAAAAGATCAAGGAATTCGTCAAGCAGCCGGTCGATTTCAAGACCAGCGAAATGGTCGTCCTGAACCGCCAGAAAGCGGCCTGGCCGAAGGATGAAGCGGAGGCCGACAACCTCTGGCGGCAGCGGATCGTGAACGAGCTCCTCCAGGAAAAACTGAGCGAACATCCGATCGAGCCCGGGCCAAAGCTGGTCGAGCGGCGCTACGACCGCATGCTGCGCAACATCCACGAGGAAGACGACGAAGAGCAGGTCAAGCTCTTCCTCGACGCGCTCGCCCAGGCCTACGACCCGCACTCGGAATACCTGAGCGCGTCGGACATGAAGAATTTCAGCATCAATATGGGCCTCTCCCTCGTCGGGATCGGCGCAATGCTGCGGAGCGAAGACGGCTACGCCAAAATCGAGAGCCTCGTCGCGGGCGGCCCGGCCCAGACGAGCGGCCGCCTCAAAGTCGGTGACCGGATCAGCGCGGTCGCGCAAGGCGCGAAGGATTTCGTCGATGTGCGCGACATGCGGCTCGACAAAGTGGTCGAGCAGATTCGCGGCAAAAAAGGGACCAAGGTTCGCCTCCTCGTCATTCCGGCGAGCGCGGCCGACCCGGCGCAACGCAAGACTGTCGAGCTCGTGCGCGACGAGATTAAGCTGAAAGACCAGGAAGCTCGCGCCGACATCATCATCAAAAAGGATCGCAACGGCGACCCGGTGAAACTCGGCTGGCTCACCCTCCCGTCCTTTTATGCCGACATGGATTCGCACCGGAAAAGCACAACCAAGGACGTGCTCGCGCTCCTCAAGCGGCTGAAGAAAGAGAAGATCGCCGGCCTCGTCATCGACCTGCGGCGCAACGGCGGCGGTTCGCTCGAGGAAGCGATTTCCCTGACCGGCCTGTTTTTCAAGTCCGGCCCGGTCGTGCAGACGAAGGGCGCAAACGAACGCGTCGTCATCTCGACTGATCCCGATCCCGGCATCGCTTACGACGGACCTCTTGTCGTCCTGACCAGCCGGCAGAGCGCTTCCGCGAGCGAAATTTTTGCCGCCGCGCTCCAGGATTATGGCCGCGCCGTGGTGGTGGGCGACAAGATCACCTTCGGCAAGGGAACGGTGCAGACAATTCTCGAGATTGGGCGGTTCACCTCGCTGCTCGGGAGCCGTTCGCAGGATGACGGGGCGCTCAAGTTGACCATCCAGAAATTCTACCGCGTCGCGGGCGGCTCCACCCAGCTGCACGGCGTCGCTTCCGACATTGTCCTGCCGACTCTGACTGATCTGCCGGAGTTCGGCGAAGGCGCGCTCAAAAACGCCCTCCCCTACGACGAGGTGCCAGCAGCCAAGTTCTCCAAATGGTCCGACTCGCATCCGCTATTCATCGATGAACTGAAAATGCGCTCCGCGGCCCGTGTCACGGCGGACCCGGAATTCCACTACGTGATGGAAGACATGGGGCGGCTGCGGAAGAAGCTCGACGACAACCGGATTTCGTTGAACGAAGACCTGCGCAAGCAGGAGGTCGACGAGGCCAAGTTGCGTAAGGAAAACCGTTCCAAGGAACGGCTCGCCCGCAACCAGGAAGAACCCAGCATCTACCGGCTCACCCTTGAGACGATCGACAGCCCGAAACTCGAGCTCATCATGTATCCGGGCAAAATCGCCGAAGTGAAAAACAAAGGCGGCAAAGTGGCGCCGGAGATCGCGCCAGAAGCGGCCGATGATGCGGACCCGGATTCCGACCTGGACCCCGGCGACGATAACAAAGCCGCCGCGATCGATCCGGAACGGGACGAGACCCTCAACATCCTGAGCGACCTGGTGCAATTGAGCAGCGGCCCAAAAACCGCGAGCAGCGCCCAAACGACTCGTTAGGCCAAGGCTCGCGGCTGGAGGGACGGGCGCCGCCCCGTCCGAGTATCTCGTGAGGTAGAAAACCTCCAAGCCCGGCCCGGCGTCCCCGTCCGCCAGGCGCCTTCCGCCCTCTCGACAAAACCATCGACGGCTCGACGAAGGGTCTGCTATATTCGCCGCCCATGAATCGATTCGTTAGGCACGCGCGCTCCCTCTGGGCCGCGCTGTTCCTCTTCGCTCTCGTCGATTCCGCCCTCGCCCAGGAGGCCAATCCCGACCTCGCCACCGCCTACGGCCAGGCGATGGCGGAATTCCAGGCCGGCAAGTACGCCAAGGCCGCGACCCAGCTCGAGGCGCTCGTCGCCCGGGTCGAAGTCTCGCCCCAGGTCGAGCCGATTTTTTACACGATCGGCTCCGCTTATTTTAATGCCGCTGATTACCCGAAAGCGATCACCGCCTTCAAGGTCTACCAGGCGAAATTCCCGAAGGGGCCGCATGCCGGCGGGGCGGCTTTCGCGATCGCGCAGTCGAATCTCCTGAGCAAAAACTTCAAGGAAGCGGCCGCACAGATGGCGGCGTTGGAAAGCGATCCCCAGCTCCGCGAGCAGGCGATGCTTTTCGAGGCCGAAGCCTTCAAGGCCGCCGGCAAAAACGACGACGCGATCAAGGCGCTGGAAAAACTCACCGGCAAGGAAATCGACAGCTCCGACGCGATGCGCGGCGCGACCGTGCTGGCCCGGCTTTACGCCCAGAAAGGCGACGGCGCGAAAGCGCTCCGCACCCTCGAGTCGATCCACCAGAAGATCGCGCTGGCCGACAACATCATCGAGCTCAACTCGCTCGCGGTGGAGCTGGGCGACCAGTTGTACGGCAAGCAGCAGTTCAAGGAAGCGCTCGCCTGTTACCGCTTCGCCTCGCCGCGCGAGCAGATCATTCGTCTGCAGAACGAGCGGATCGCCGGGATGCAGCGCAAGATCGAGGCGAATCTCGCCGCGGTTCGCGCGAATCCGAGCGAGATCACCCAGCTCGCGGCGGTCAATAATCAGCTCAAGGATTCAATCGCGGGCGCGCAGAAACTGCTCGCGGAATTCGAGAAACTCCCCTCGATCACGCCCGCGATTTACCTCCGGCTCGGCCGCTGTTTCTACGAGCTCGATCGCAAATGGGAGTCGGTCGTGGTGAGCCAGGAAATCCTCGACCGCTTCAAGGAAGGGCCGGAACGCGAGCCCGCGCTCTTCGGCCTGATCGTGGCCCTGGCCGACGTCAACCAGCCGCAGCGGGCGACGGAACGTTGCGAACAATACCTGCGCGAGTTCAAGAACGGGCCGAATGTCGCGACCGTCGGCTACTTGCTGGGGGCGGTTTCCCTCCAGGCGGGCGATCCGAAGGGGGCCGAGACTTATTTCGGCCGCATCCTCGAGACCCAGCCGAAGAGCAACTTCCGCGAGCAAATTCGCTATTTGTTAGGCAACGCCAAGTTCATGGCCGGCAACTACGACGAAGCGGTCGCGGCCTACAAAAAATACCTCACGGAATTCCCCAAGGGCCCGAACGCCGAGGACGTGAACTATCGCATCGCCCTCTGCGCCCTCTTCGCCGGGAAATACCAGGACGCGATGAACCAGCTCCAGAATTACATCGCGAAAAACAAGGGCGGCGCCTTCCTGCCCGATGCGAAATACCGGCTCGCCGTCTGCAAATACGCAGCCTCGCTCTACGACGACGTGATCACGGATTGCCAGGCCTGGGAACGGGAGTTCGCGGGCAACCCGCAGCTCGGCGAAGTGCTCGCGCTCCTTGGTGACGCCTACGCCGCGAGCAATCGCGAAGCCGCCGCCATCCCCGTCTACATCCGCTCGTATCAGACCGCCACGACCGACGAAGTGATGAACTACTCGCTCTTCGCGGCGAGCAAACTCCTGCAAAAGCAGGGCGCCTGGGACAAGGTCGGCGATCTCTTCAGCGGCTTCATCAAGGACAAGCCGGACAACCCGACGGTCGTCTCCGCGATTTACTGGATCGGCAAAGCCAAGGCGCACGACGGCAAAATCGAGGAAGCAAAACAACTCGCGGCCGACACGATCAAGAAATACATCGCCGACCCAAATCGCGACGCGGTCGAGCAGCTCATCACCCAGCTCGCCCAGCTCTGCGTGAAGAAAAAGAAGCCGGCCGAAGAAGCGCCCGCCGGCAGCCCGGCACCGGCCGCGCAAGACGCCGTCGACCCCGGCGCGGAACTTGATCGTCTCCTCTCCTCTCCGGCGAACGAGGAATCCGGCACCGCCCGGGCCCGCATCCTTTTCGCCAAAGCGGAGCTCGCTCGCCTCCGCCGACAGCCGGACGAAGAGGAAAAAAACGTCGCGCAAATCGCCCAGGAATCGAAGCCGGAAGACCTCAGCCCGCTGTTGTTAGGCGAAGCCGGCGATTATCTTTTGGGCAAGGGGAAATTCGAGGCGGCATCGGCTTTTTATCAGCGGCTGCTCGACGATTTCCCGAAGAGCCCAATGGTCGATTTCGGCTTCCACGGAATGGGCGAGATTGCCTATCAAAAGAAAGATTACCCGAAAGCGCTCCGCTATTTCACCGACGGGACGGAGAAGATCGCGGCCGCGCAAAAGCTGAAGGATCTTTCGGTCGGCCGGGCCAAGACGCTCCTCGCGCTCGGCAAACTGGATGAAGCGCAAAAGGCTTTCGAGCAGGTCGCTTCGGTCAGGGAATGGCGCGGGGAAGCGACCGCCTTCAGCGTTTACTCGTTAGGCCAGATCGCGGCCCAGCGCGGCAAATGGGCGGAGGCGAATGCTTATTACCAGCGGGTCTACGTCGGCTACCAGAAGTTCCTCACCTGGGTCGCGAAAGCCTACCTCGGGAGCGGCGAGAGCTTCGAGAAGCTCGGGAAAACGCAGGAGGCCGGCAACACCTACCGCGAACTCCTCCGCAACCAGAAGCTGGCTAATTTCACCGAGGCAATCGAAGCCCGGAAACGCCTCGAAGCCCTCGGACAGGGATGAAAATCGCGCGCGCCAGCCTTCTTCTTCCGCTCCTGGTCGTTGGCCTGGTCGTTAGGCCGGCGTTTGCCCAGAGTATCCTGCTCAAGAGCGGGCAGACAATTGAAACCAAGGGCTTGCGCCGGAGCGGCGACATGGTGATGGGCAAGGTGCAGGTCGGCGCGAGCAGCGGCGAAGTCGGATACCAGGCGGCCACGATCGCGAAGATCAATTTCCCGGAGCCGCCGCAACTGCAGACGACCGCCGCTTTTCTCTCCCAGGGCGACCCGCAAAAGGCGCTCGCCGAGATCCGCCCGGTGGTGAAATACTACGAGCCGTTTCGCGATCTCCCCGGCAACTTCTGGGCGCAGGCCGCGCTCCTCGAAGTCTCCGCGCTCGGCGGGATGCAGCTCGACCGCGAAGCCGAGACTCTCGGCGACGAAATTCGCAAGAGCGTGACCGACCCGGAGACGGCGCGGGCCGCGCAATTGCAACTCGTGCCCGGTCTTTTGCGGAAGGAAAATTTCGAAAAGGCGCTCCAACTCTGCGACACCGTGATCAAGGAAAGCGCCAAGACCGACGTCCTGGCCGAGGCCTGGGTGCGGAAAGGCGACGCCCTCCTCGCGCAGCGAGTTTACGATGGCGCCGTCCTCGCCTACCTCCACATCCCGGTCTTCTACGAAGGCGAGAAACGCTGGATGCCGCCCGCCCTCCTCGGCAGCGGCCGCGCTTTTCGCGGCCTGGAAGACTTGGAACGCGCGAAGAAATCATTTAATGATCTGACCGCCGACTTTCCGAAATCGGCGCAGGCGGAGATCGCTCGGGCTGAGCTGCAGAAATTGCCAAAATGAAAAACATCATCCGAACCACCATCCACCTAACGACTACAAAGCGCCCGGCGCATGCCCTGGCCGCTGCCGTCGCCGGCCTTTTCCTGCTCCTCGCCTCGCCCGTCCTGGCGCAGGCCGCTTCGCCCGCCCCGCCGCCCGGCGAACAATCCAAGACGCTCTGGCGCCAGATCCAGGAAGGCGGCTGGGTCATGTTCCCGATCGCACTCTGCTCGATCGCGACTCTCTACCTGATCGGCGACGGAATGATTCGCACGAGCCGCAAAAAAACCGCGCCGATCGAGCAGGAGGAGGCGCTCAAGACGCTTTTCCGCGAGGGCGATTACGTCGGAGCGCATAATTATTGCAAAACCAATCCATCCCCGCTGACGAATGTGCTCCGGGCCGGGATCGGCCTTCTCGGGGAAGGCAAGGAAGTGGCGGAAGACGGCATGATGGGCGCGCTCGCAAAAGAAAATTCGCAGATGCAAACCTACATCAGCTACCTCTCCGTCATCGGTGTGACTACGCCGATGATCGGTTTGTTAGGCACGGTCACCGGCATGATCAAGGCCTTCGCCAAGCTCGGCTCGAGCGGGATCGGCGATCCCTCCGGTCTTTCCGCCGCGATCGGCGAAGTGCTGGTCGCGACCGCGGGCGGCCTGGTCATCGCCATCCCGGCTTTCGGCGCCTTCTATTTCCTGCGCAACCGCGCGACCGATTCCCTGCACCATATCCAGGACATCGTGAACAGCCTTTTCCGCAAGATGCCTTACGAATCGCTCGCCGGGGTTCACCTTGGCGATGATGAACTCTTCGCCGCCACTCCCAACTGGCTGGCCGGCGACGCTCACGCCGCGGCCGATCCCGCGGAACAACCGGCCTAACGAGGCCCCACGACGATGGCTGGCGGAGGAGGAGGAACGGAATCGGGCGAACCTGAATTCCAGGTCGCGCCGATGATTGACGTGCTCCTGACGATTCTCGTTTTCTTCATGACCATCACCTCGGCGCAGGTGCTGAAAGTGGACAAATCGATCCAGCTCCCGATCGCGAAGGACGCGCAGAAAAAGGACAACACCCGCGCCGAAGCGATCCTGAATGTGCGCTGGAAATTGCCGGCCAGGAAAGCGCAGTTCCTTTTCAACGATCACCCTTATCAGAACGCCAGCGACATGGTCGAACCGCTCAAGGTGGCCCGGATCACGGGTGAGAAAAAAGTGACGGCCGGCGCGAACCCGACTTTTCGTGCAGTCATTCGCGGCGATCGCGACGTGCCGGCGATCTATGTTTCGCAGGCCATGAACGCCTGCGGCGAAGCGGGCATTTCCGACATCTCGTTCTCGGCCGTAAACAAGGAGTAAGAGCGACAGGATTTACAGGATGAACTGTATTCTTGATTCAACGGCGACGTCCCACTGCTCCTTCCGTCCTGTAAAATCCTGTAAATCCTGTCTCAATCGACTGACGCTCCGCTCTCTCTAAACCATGCGAATCGAGCTCAATCCCAACGAAGGCAATCTCGGTTTCCAGATCGCGCCGATGATCGACGTGGTCTTCGTGATCATGCTTTTCTTCATGGTCATGGCCGGCGCGGTCAAGATCGAGAACGAGCTCAATACGCAGCTTCCCGGCACAGCCGAGACTTCCGCTTCGACTGATTTTGTCGACGAACAGATCATCACGATCGCGGACACGGGCAAGGTCTCGCTGAACGACGAGCCGTTTGACTCGGCCGCGAGCAAGGAATTACCGCAGCTCAAAGGCACGCTGATGCGCCTGAAGCAAAATGCCGATGCCGCGAAAACGCCGGCGGTGGTCACGATTATCAGCGACACGCAGGCCAAATACAGCCGCACAATCGACGTGCTCGACGCGCTCGCGGTGGCCAAGATCGACAATGTCACCTTCACGGTGGCGGAAGAGGAGTAGGCGTTCGCCTAACGAGCGCCGGGTCAGGCGCTCGGCAGGAAGCGTTGCAGCGCCGCGCGGTCGCCCTGCACCGTGACCATGTAGGCCCGGTTGCCTTCCGCCCAGCTCGCGGTCACCCATTCGCCGGAGGAGGAATAAACCGGCGCCGCGCCCGGCTGCAGTTCCGGCAAGACCGCGCGATCGACCGTGAAGAGATGGGCGAGACGGTCGTCCCCCCGGTCGAAGCAAATCAGCGTCACTTCATGACCGCGGAAGGAGAGAACTCGACAACCCACCGGCTGGAGCGCGGCAATCTGCGGGGGCACGTCGGCCGGCACCGGAGCGGCCTTCTTTTCCGCCACCCAATCCTTGATCGCGCCCAGGTTGTCGCTTTCCATCTCGAGCGGAGGCGAGATTTTGATAAAGCTGACCATCTCACTCGACCACTCGGAGACCAGTTTTTCGCTCGGGGCGGGATAGCGCCAGAAATCCGCCACCTGCAAGAGAAGGAAAAGCACCGCGGCGACCCCGGCCAGGCTGAAGATCCAACGCAACCAGCGCGAAGGCGCGGGCGACGGCGCGGCCTCGGCGAGCAGCCGCGTCTTGAGCCCAAACGGCGTGGGCATCGCGGCGAGATGCGCAGCCATCGCACGATCGAAAGCCTCCTCCTCCGCGCGCCAGCGAACGAGCTCCGGATTTTGCTCCGCCAACTGCAGGGCGGCGGCGACTTGCGGATCGTTGAGATCCACGTCGCCCGGCCGGCTGGCCTGCAGGATCAAGCGTGCTTCCTGCTCATCCATGAAGTTGGCCTCCCGTGCTTCTAGTCGTTAGGCGAGGGGCGTCAGCGAGCGATTTGCGGAGCTGTTCCTTGCCGCGCGAGATGCGGGACATGACGGTCCCGATCGGGATCTCGAGCGTCTCGGCGATTTCCTTGTAGGAATGCTGCTGCAGATAAAAAAGGGCGAGCGGCGCGCGATAAATCTCCTCGAGGGCGAAGAGGGCGCGCTGCACGATGTCGCCGTCGAGCTGGTTCACGACCGAGGCCGGCACGGTCTGCGCGCTGATCGCTTCCGCGTTGTTCTCCCCATCGACGAAACGATCCTGCTGCCGTTTGCGCCCGAGAAATTCCCGGTAGAGCGAAGTGAAAAGCCAGGTCTTAACCTTCGAGGTGTCGCGCAGCTGATGGCCCTTCGAGGCCCAGAGGAAAAAGGTTTGCTGCACGAGATCGCCGGCATCGGATTCCCGACGGCTGAGGGAGAGGGCAAAGCGATAAAGCGGCGTGTAAAAATCCTCCACGAGTTGCTCGAAATCGAGTGACGCCACGGGCTGACCGTAGAACGGCGCAGCCGGGGCTGCCAAGTAATTCGCGTGTGAAGCCATCTCAACGAATACGAGCCAGCAGAGACCGCGTTATTCCCCCCGCTATCCTTCACGACGTTCAGACGCTGGCTTCAGGCGCAGAGCGAGCCAGCTGCGAGCCGACTAGCCTGCACCACCTACGGGGATTAGTTCACCCACTTGCCGCCAGCCGAGGAAAGCGCGGGCAATTCGCCGGTCGAGTAATCGGTCTTGCCGATCGCGCCCCACATCTTGGTCCCGGTCGCGTCGCGCCAGTATTTGCTCATGCTCTCACCGGTGTGGCAGCCCCAGCTTTTGATGAACGCGTTCTTCGCGAAATTGCGTCGCTCGATCTTCTTCAGCTCGCTCTCGTGCAACCACGATTTCGACGCGCTGTCGACCACGTTGCTGTAGTCGAAGAGGAAACAGGCCTTGTTCGAGTGCCCGAAATATTCCAGGCCGGAAACCTTCACCTGGTCCCGCGGCATCCCGTTATTCAGGTAATTGATTACCTCGCCCCCGCGATCGAAGTAGACCAGCTTGAGGTGAAATTTGTCGCGCACGCTGTTGATGTGCGAGATCAGGTCCTGGTTCTCCTGCTTCCCGCGATCCACGTAGCCCGGCCTGTAGACCAGCCAGGTGACCTGTGTTTCCGGCCCGACTTCGGTCCGCAATTGCTCCGTCCGCACCCGCGCCGAGTGCACGAAGTTCGCCCACCAATGGTCGTGCGGCTGGGCTTTGTATTGTTCCCACTGATGGAGGGACGGGCCACCCACGAGCAGAACGTATTCGCGCTGTTGCGCCTGGGCCGTAGCGGTGGCGAAAAGACCGAGCAGGGAGAGAAGGGCGAGCCGTGATTTCATGATTTGCAGGGAGCAGTACCTATGCTCGGAACGGAAGTGGGCGCAAGCAAAGCCCGGGCTAAAACGCCGGATCGCATTCGCCGCGCACCAGGTCGGCCAGCGGCTGGCGTTCCCGGATCAATCCAAAACCCGCGCCGCGCAACAGCACCTCGGCCGGGAACGGGCGCGAATTGTAGTTCGACGCCATCGCGAAGCCATAAGCGCCCGCGCTCATGATCGCGAGCAGGTCGCCCTCGGCCAGCGGCGGCAACTCCCGATCCTGCGCGAAAAAATCGCCGCTTTCGCAGACCGGGCCGACCACATCGATTGTCTCGCGCGCGTCGGCCGCCGGTTCGCGGGCTGGGACGATCTCGTGATAACTCTGGTAAAGTGCGGGCCGAATCAGGTCGTTCATGCCGGCGTCGACGATCGCGAATTTCTTTTCCGCGGTCTGCTTGAGATACTGGACCCGGGTCAGTAAAACGCCCGCATTGCCGACCAAAAATCGGCCCGGTTCGAGCAGGATGCGCAGCCCGAGCCCGCGCAAAGCCGGCACGATCGCGGCCGCATAATCCTCGATCGCGAGCGCGCCCGTCCGGTCGCGCGCCCACCAGGCGGCGCTCCCGCTCGCGAGGGCGGATTCGTAAACGATGCCCATGCCGCCGCCGACGCTGAAGAACTCGATCCCGTGCCCTTTTTTCAACTCGAGAACGAGCGGCGCGACCTTCGCGATCGCTTCCGCGAAAGGGGCCGCCTCCGTGATCTGCGAGCCGATGTGCATCTGCACCCCGCGGATCTCGATTTGCCGCATCCGCGCCGCTTTTTCATAAACCGCGCGCACCCGATCAAGCGCGATCCCAAACTTGTTCTCGCTCCGGCCGGTCGTGATGTAGTGATGCGAACCGGAAGCGACGTCGGGATTCACGCGCAACGCGATCGGCGCGCGCGTCCCCCTGGCCGCGGCGACGCGCGCGATTTCTTCGAGTTCCTTTTCGCTCTCGAGATTGAAACAATGCACGCCCTGCGCGAGCGCATACTCGATCTCCTCGCGCGATTTCCCGACCCCGGCAAAAGTGCAACGCCCCGGGTCGCCCCCGGCCGCGAGGACCCGATACAATTCGCCGCCGGAGACGATGTCGAAACCGGCCCCCTCCTCCGCGAGCAGCCGCAGGATGGCGCGGTTCGAGTTCGCTTTTACCGCGTAACAAATCTCGTGTTCCGACCCGCCCAGCGCCTGGTCGAGCCGGCGATAATGATCCTGAATAGTGCCCGCGCTGTAGACATAGACCGGCGTCCCGACCGCCTCGGCGACCTGCGCCAGGTCGACTTCCTCGCCCAGGAGTCGGCCCTCCGAATAATGAAACGAATGCACCCGGCCACCTTCGCTGCGGAAACGGACGCGTCCAAGCCGCGCCCACTAGCGGGCCCGGGCGCGGAGCAATCCGCCTAACGACACCAGAATCAGGAGCGTGCCAAAGGTGCAGACGATAGCCGCCCCCGAGGGCAGGTCCCAATGAAAGGAGAAAAACAAACCCGCCACGCCGCCGGTGAGCGCGACCAGCCAGCCGACGAGGAGGCGCCCGCCTAACGACCGGGCAAGATTGATCCCGCAGACCGCCGGCACAATCAGGTAGCTGAAGACGAGCAGAACGCCCGCGATCCGGACGAAGCTGGTCACGACCAGGCCGAAGAGCGCGTAAAAGAAAAAGTCCCACCAGCGCACGCGCAGCCTCTGCTCGAAGGCGGTTTCGCGGTCGAAGGAGACGAGGAGAAAGGAGCGGCGCAGGACGAAGTGAACGATCCCGACAAAAAGAAAAAGCCCGAAGCATTCCAGACATCGGTCGGACTAACGAGCAGAATGTTGCCGACCAGCATGTTCTTGATTTCCTCGTCTCCTTCCGCGGCGCGGCTGAGGAGGAGAACGGCGGTGGCGGCCGCCACCACGTAGCTGATCCCGATGATCGCTTCCTGTGGGATCTGGCTGGCCCGTTTCCCGGTCAGAGAAAAAACCGCCGCGCCCAAGAGCGTGAAACCAAGCGCGATCCCGAAAGCGGGCCAGCCGCCGAGCGGGAGGTGGAGCAGGACGGCGACACAAATGCCTAACGACGCCATTTGCGCCATCGCGATATCGATGAAGATGATCCCGCGCCGGACGACGTGGAGTCCGAGGTAAACCAGCAGCCAGGGCAACAAAACGCAGGCCACGATGGGCCAGAACATGACGTCCCACATGGCTACTTCAACGCCGCGGCGAGATGGTTCACGAGCGCGTCGATCAACTTCACATAGCTATCGGTGTCGGGCATCGCGCCCGGCGCCTGCGCAAAATCGACCACCTTGGCTCCGGTCGATTCCGCCACTTTCTCGACGATTTTCCGGTTTTGATACGGCTCGACGATGATCGCCTTGATCTTCTGCGCCTTCATCTGCGAGATGGGAAGGCGAGGGCGGGATGCCCGGTTTCGGTTCCAGGAAAATGTCGATCTTGAATCCAAAACGGTGCGCGAAATAGGGCCACGAATCGTGATAGGCGACGAGGCTCTGGCCGCGATAAGGCAGCAGTTTGCCCCCCATTCCTGAGCTTGGCGTTGATCGTCGCCTCGAATTTCTTCTCGTTAGCCTGGTAGTCGGCCGCATGCGCCGCGTCGACCGTCGCAAAGGTGTTCGCGATGTGCTGCGCGACCGTCTTGGCGATGATCGGATCGATCATGAAATGCGGGTTGCCAAGCGCGTGCACGTCGCCTGCCGCCCGGGTCAATTGCCCCGGCACCTCCATCAACTTTGATCCCCTGTGAGGCCTGGATCCGTCCCGGCTGGCCCACCTCCAATTTCGGATTGCGCGCTTTCTGCAGAAGCGGCGGCAACCACCCGATCTCGAGCTCGGCTCCGCCGTCGATCAGGACATCGGCCTGGCGTAGTTTCACGACAAAGCTGGGACGAGCATCGACGAAGTGCGGGTCTTCGGTCGGTTTCGCCAACACGGTGACGTCGACATTCTCGCCGCCGATTTCGCGCGCGACCGCCGCGAAGTCCGGCAGCGTCGCGACGACATTGATTTTGGCATGGGCATTCCGACCCGCGCCGAGGAGGAGCGCAGCGGCGAGCAAGCATTTCGTTAGGCTGGTTGGTTTCATATTTTTAGAATTTGTGGGCGCCGTGCGCGCCGAGAATGAATTCGAACTGGAGGAAAATTGAATCGACCTGGCGCGCGCTCAGGAAATCGTTCGCCTCCAGGAAATCGTGGTTGCACTGCAGGCGAAGCTTGGAAAATTCCGTCGGATACCAGGTCAGATCGCCGGAGATGCGGGATCGACTTTGGCGCTCGGGATCGTCGGTGAAGGCGGACGATTGCATGTGGAGGTAATCGCCGCGCACCCCGGTGGTCCAACCTTTCTTGAAGCCCCAGATGACCTGCGAATACGTCCCCCAGTCGTGGAAGGTCTCGGCCACCGGGAACGATTGATCGACTCCGCGCCCCGCCTCGAAGCGGCGATACATCACTTCGCTCTGCCATTTCACGAACGGGAATCCGCCCTCCGCGCGCGGTGATTTCCACTTGTATAAAAAATCCGCGCCATAGATCTGGGTCCGCGAGTTGGCCCCGGTTTCGTTCGAACCGAAGGCGCCGGAGACGCCGGCCAGCACGGTCTGGGTCGGGCTCAGGTCGACCGAGTTTTCCCAGCGCGGAACGTAGACGAAATCCTGTAGCCCGCGCGCTTCGCGATCGGTCGTTAGGCGCCCGAAGAAGATGCCGTTGTCGCCCGGGTTGCGAAACGAAAAACCGGTGTTCCCGCGCCCGTTCTGCAGGCCAAAAATGAACTGCGAATACCAAGAAACCGGGACGGTCCACGAGACCTGCGCGCCGACGCCGCGCAGGCCGTCGGAGCCGAGCAGACGCCCGTGCACGATCGGGTCGTCGGCATAATCCCAGGTGTACGGATGCATTGGATTGATCCGGCCAAAGCCGGAGAAAAACTGGCCGCCTTTGAGTTGCAAACCCCAGGGCATAGAGGTCGTTTGCAGGAACGCTTCCTCGACCTCGAGCTCGGTTTCGTTGTCGTTGTTGAGCTTGAAAACAATGTTCGCGAAACCTTCAAAATACGGATCGACCGCGCCGTCGAGTGCGAGCTCGAGATTGCGCGCGTTGAAGCCGCGCTGCTGCGGATCGTGGTCGCCGGTCTCGAGTTGATCGAGATTGCGATCGCTCGAGTAGGCGAGGGCAAATTGCCCGTCGAACGAGATGTTCATGTAGGTCCCGCTCGCGCCCCCGCTGCTGCCCGCGAGAGTGATCGGCGCGGTCAGCGCCGCCCCAGCTCCCGTCGTGGAGGTCGTCTCGGTCGAGGTCGTGACCGCCGCGTCGGTCGTGGGAAAAGCTTCGCTTACTGAGGCTGGCGCCACCGCTGGACCGCTCGCCCCCGGAATCGGCGAAGGCACCGGTGCGCTCGCGACCACGGAGTCATCCGTGGTTGGGAAAAGCGGCGTCGCACTTGCGCCCGGCGTGGCGGCGGGTGCAGTGCTGTCTTCGCTCGCCGGCAGGGTGCTCAGCCCCGCGTTCATCTTTGCCAGCGCCTCGGTCTGCGCCTGCACCTGCTGCTGCAACGCCTGCACCGTCGCGGTCAGGGCCTGCACCTGCTGACGTAAAACTTCCACATCGCCCGGTGCCGGGGCTGGCGCTGGCGTCAGCGACGGGGCCTGGGCAAAGAGCGCGGTCGCTCCGCCGAGCAAAATCGCCACGATCAATAATTTCATCTTTCCTCCCTCAATGCTCCGGATCTGAAACCGGATGCTTTCCCCTAACGAATTGATGCCTCCGGCGCTTTCTGGATTCAGCGTGACGCAGGAGTGCGCGCGCAACGCCGCCGCACGCCGGGCGTGCGGTCAACCCAGGGGTCAGGCGCGCGCGGGCGGAGCGTGCTCGAGGAGCGAGAAGAAGGGTGTCCGGGAGAAAACGTCCGCCTCGGAAAGAGGCGAAGAGTCTACGAGGAAAAGCGCGCCCGGAGCGGCGCTGACCGGCGCGGTGGTGGCGGATTCGCACTGGCCGGAAGCGAAAAAGGTGACCAGACAAAGGTGCGTGGAACTGGCATCGGGGTGCAGATGTTCATGCCAGCCAGGGGCGGCGCTGAGGAGGGCTGCGGCCACGATCGCGATCGCGAGGAGCGCGCCGCAGCAAATCCGGCCTAACGAAAGTCGATCGTCAGGGCGCGCGGACATGGTTGGGCCTTTTCCGTAACATGATTGCGCTGGCAAGGGAATCTTAGCGACGCGACCGGACCGACTCATATTCCTGCCACGCACGCCAGGCGCGCTCCCAGTTTTCCTGCCCCGCCCACGCTTTCGCCTCCAGATAATGAAAATAGGAAGGCGCGTCGGAGCGCGCGGTCAGGTGCCGGACGGTAGCGAGCGCGTCCTCCGTTTTGCCGGCGCCCAACTGCGCCCGATAGAGGGCGTAGCCGACCGCATAATCTCCCGGATTGGCGTAGAGCTCATGCTGCAAATCGGGAATCGACTGTTCGCCCGTGGCCTGCGGCAGGAGCGGCGCCGGGGCATGGTGCCTAACGAGCTGCCAGGCCTCCGCGAACTCGCCGCGGTTGGCGCGGTCCCGGGCCAGGCCCGGCCAGGCAAACTCCGCCCACTCCGGATGCGAGCCGACAGCACGAACCAGTTCCTCCAGCGGTTCGTGGCTGGACCAAAGGGCGAAGAGGCGTTCTTTCTGCTCCGGATTGAATTGCGCCAGTGCTGGGTCGCGCGCGCGCACCTCCGCCACCGCGAGGGCGAACTGGGCCGGCGTGGCGTCCTCCAGATATTTGATCGTGAGATCGGGCCGATCGAAGCCGAATTCGCGCAAGCCGCTGTGCACCCGGCCGTCGGCCTTCGACGCCTCCGTCAGCATGAGCGCGTAAAGCCCGGCTTCCTCCGCGCCCTGCCGCTGAAGCGCGGCGCGCCAGGCAGTGAGAGCGAGCGTCGACTGCCAGCCGAGCCACGCCTTGCCTTCCTCGAAGGGCAATTGGTAGGCGTTAGGTTCGAGGAAACGCGCCCGGCGAAAATCATCGACCGCGCTGGCCACCGGCCGGCGCAAGCCGATCCGGCCCCGGGCCCGGAGAAAATAGAGCTGCCAGTCGAGCGGCGCCCACTCCAGAGCGCGATTGGTCAGGGCGATGGCCTCGGCGAAACGATGGCCGCGCAGCGCGACGGTGGCGGCTTCGCGCGCATTGTCGGCCCCGACCCGGCCGGGCCACGGCAGCGCGCGCCGCCAGGAAAAGAACCAAGCCAGACTAACGACCGCGAGAAGCAGACCAACCCCCCGAAAGAGGAACGGCGTGACCCGGCTGGGCGGAAGCTCGGAAGGACGAAACTGGGCCAGGCCGAGGAGCAAAGTGCCGGCGAGAAAGGAGCCGAATCGATGCCCGGAGACATCGACGAACCCGTGCAGCGCGAAGAGGAAAGCGCCGACGAGCGCGGTGTAGCGCAGACGCTGGTTCGTTCCTTCCTTCAGAGGAAAAGCACGCCTAACGAGAAAAAGGCCGCTGCCGAAAAGAAGCGCGAGCGCCGGCCAGCCCATCTCGGCCCAGACCCAGAGCCAGTCGCTTTCCGGATGGAAGGAGCGGGTCACGCCGCGCGAGACATCGCGAAAAAGCGCAAACACGCTCTCGAAATTTCCCAACCCAATCCCAGCCCAGGGCGACGACTGGATCATCGTCCAGGCATCGCGAAAAATGAGCCAGCGAAAATCGGCCGTGACC
>JBBSLW010000005.1:0-38448 GCA_038233495.1 Chthoniobacterales bacterium
AGCCGACGGGAAAAAGATGCTGGTCAAGATCAAGAAGGACTACGCCATCATCGACCTGCCGAAAGACAAGCTCGAGACGAAGGACCACGAGCTCAAGGTCAAGGATCTCGACATGCAACTTGATCGCCACGCGGAGTGGAATCAAATCTACCTCGAAGCCTGGCGGCAGATGCGCGATTTCTTCTACGCGCCGAACATGAACGGCGTCGACTGGAAAGCGATGCGCGACAAATACGCCGCGCTTCTTCCCTTCGTGAATCATCGCAACGATCTCACCTACCTCCTTGGCGAGATGATCGGCGAGTTGAACAACGGCCACGCCTACGTCGCCGGCGGAGAACGCCCGGACAACCCGCGGATCAAGCTTGGCCTCCTCGGCGCGGAACTCTCGCGCGACGCCGCTTCACGCGCCTACCGAATCAACCGCATTCTGCCCGGCGAAAATTGGAACGACGAAACCCGTTCCCCGCTGACCGCGATCGGAGTCAACGTGAAAGAGGGCGACTACATTCTCGCGATCAACGGCACGCCGGTCGCAAGCCTGCCCAATCTCTACGACGCCCTCATCGGCACCGCCGGGAAACAGGTCATCCTGCGGGTCAACTCCCAGCCTAACGACCAAGGCGCTCGCGACGTCACGGTCGTGCCGACGGCGGATGAATCTCCGCTCTATTATCTCGCCTGGGTGCAGAAGAACACCGCCTACGTGAACCAGAAAACCAACGGTGAAGTCGGTTACATCCACATCCCCGACATGGGCCAGCCGGGCTTGAACGAGTTCACCAAGCATTACTATCCGCAGATCAAAAAGAAGGGCCTCATCATCGACGTGCGCGGGAACGGCGGCGGATTTGTTTCGCCCCTCGTGATCGACCGGCTCCGCCGCACCCTGGTCATGGTCGAGATGTCGCGCAACGGCGTCCCGGACACCAACCCGCCGAACACTTTCCTCGGGCCGATGGTGACCTTGATCGACGAGTTCTCGGCCTCCGATGGCGACATCTTTCCCTTTCGCTTCAAGACCCTCGGGCTCGGCAAACTGATCGGGAAACGCACCTGGGGCGGCGTGGTCGGGATTCGCAACCCGCTCCCGCTCGCCGATGGCGGCCAGTTCTTCCGGCCGGAGTTTGCGCCCTATGGCAAGGACGGCAAGGACTGGGTCATTGAAGGCCACGGGGTCGATCCCGACATCGTGGTCGACAACGATCCGGCGAAGGAATTCAAAGGCGAAGACCAGCAGCTCGACAAGGGGATTGAGGAAGTCCTCACCGAGATGAAAACCAAGAACTATCAGCTCCCGCCCATCCCGCCTTATCCGAACCGAAATCCCGGTAGTTGAGCCGGGCCCGTTGGTGCTAAAGTAGCGTCATGTTTTTGCCAAATCAGAAAGTCGTTTGTGTCGACGGGCGGTTCCCGCTCGGGATCGAGCAGCTTTATTCCGAGTTGCCAAAAGAGGGCACGACCTACACGATTCGCGACATCGTGCCGGGGGTCGGTCTGACCGGGGACGAAGGCGAGATCGCGGTTTACCTCTGCGAGATCAAGGCCCCGCTCAATGCGCACGGCATCGAGCGCGGTTTTCGGGCCGATCGTTTCGCGCCGCTCCAGACGCTGGAAGAACACGCCGAGGAAGAGATCTTTGTCGGGTTGCCGGATATGCTGCCCGCGTGATGAGATCGGCCGGCGCTTTGCTCATCGCCTTGCTCGTCGTCCTCACCGGCTTAAAGGCGGCCGAGCCAGCGGCGGAGAAAACGATTGCGGCGCGACTCGCGGCGATTGAAACCCGCGTCGGCGGTCGGCTCGGAGTCGCGGCGATCGAGAGCAGCAGCGGCCGAAAGATCGAGCATCACGCGCAGGAACGCTTCCCGTTATGCAGCACCTTCAAGTTCCTCGCCGCGGCCGCCGTTTTGCATCGGGTGAACGAGAACCAGGATCAGCTCACTCGCGTCGTCCCTTATACCGAAGCCGATCTGCTCGAACACGCGCCGGTGACGAGGGAACACGTCAAGGACGGTGGCATGACCCTCTCAAGGCTTGCCGCCGCAGCCATCATCCGAAGCGATAACACCGCGGGCAATCTGCTCCTGAGAACGATCGGCGGCCCTGCCGGCCTCACTCGTTATGCGCGCACGCTCGGCGACAAGAAGACCCGGCTCGATCGGATCGAGCCGGACCTAAACAGCGCGCTTCCCGGCGACGAGCGCGACACGACCACGCCTGCGGCCATGCTCGGCAATATGCGCGCACTCCTCATTGCCAACGCCCTTTCTGATGTCTCACGAGCGCTGCTCGACTCCTGGCTGGCCGCGAACCAGACCGGCGGCGACCTGATCCGGGCCGGTGTGCCTAACGACTGGAAAGTCGGTGACAAAACCGGTCGCGGCGGCAACGGCGCGATCAACGACATCGCCATCCTTCGTCCGCCGGGCCGGGAACCGATTTTGCTCGCGATCTACCTGGTTGGCTCGACCGCCAGCGCCGAGGTGCGACAGGCCGCGATCGCCGACGTTGCCCGCCTCGTCGCGGAAACATTCGCAAAATGAGTAAGCCCGCCGCGGCGGCCAAATACGTCGCCTTGAGCGATCCTCTTTACGACTACCTCGTGCAGCAGCGCTCGCGCACCGACGATCCCCTCCTCGCCGAATTGCGGACCGAGACAGAGTCGTTAGGCGAGGCCGCTCGCATGTTGATTAGCCCGGAGCAGGGCGATTTTCTCACCCTCCTCGCGCGACTCCTTGAAGTCCGGACCGCGGTCGAGATCGGCACCTTCACCGGCTACAGCTCGATCTGTCTCGCCCGCGGTCTCGGCCCGGCGGGGCACCTTTTCTGTTTCGACGTGAACGCCGAATGGACCGCGATCGCCCAGCGCTACTGGAAAAAAGAAGGCGTCGCGGAGCAGATCGCGCTGCAACTGGGCGACGCGCAGGAGGTGCTGCGCAACTGGGAGCCGCCGGCTGCGCTCGACCTGGTTTTCGTCGATGCCAACAAACCCGGTTACGACACCTATTTCGAAATCCTGCTCCTGAAGATGAAACCAAACGGCCTCTTCATCTTCGACAAACATGCTCTGGGGCGGCCGCGTCATCGAGCAGCCGCTGACCGATCCGGATGGTCTCGCGCTCGATCGCCTGAATCGCAAGTTGGCGAGCGACCCGCGGGTCGAAACCGTCCTCCTACCGATCGCCGACGGCCTCCATTTCGCGCGGAAGCGCGCCTAACAAGAGCTGGATATTCTCGGACGCGACACTGCCCACAAGCTTGGTCAGTAGAAGAGGGCGGGACGCGGATGATGGAGACCTCGGGGACACTGCAGAGTTTCGGTGTGTTTTCCCTAGCTTCGCTGCGCGAAAGTCACTGGCCGGGCCGGCCAGCGACCGACAGGCCGGCGGCCTGTGCTCCCCGGAGGTTTTAGCGCGAGGGCTCACTCACACATCGATGGTCTCGCCGATCGCGGGCAGCAGTAGCTCTTTGCCGCCGGCCTGCGCCGCTTTCAACGCCGCGGCGCGATCGAGCTTGATCGGCGGGAAGGTGTCGTAATGCACACCGACGATTTTTGTCGCCCCGACCAGGTCGGCCGCGCGGATCGCATCGTCGACTCCCATGGTGAAAAAATCGCCGATCGGCAGAACCGCGAAACGAAGCTTGGTTTGCTATCCAATGAATTTCATGTCGGCGGTCAGCGCAGTGTCCCCTGAATAATAGAAGCTCCCCTCTTTCGTCTCGACGACGAAGCCGCACGGGTTACCGCCATAGCTGCCGTCCGGCATCGAGCTGCTATGCACGGCGGCGGTCAGTTTGACCCGGCCGAACGCAACCTCGGCCGCGCCGCCGTGGTTCATCCCCTGCACCTTCTCGACTCCTTTTTTCTCAAACCAGGCGCCGACTTCATACGGCGCAATAACCGTCGCGCCCGTCCGTTTAGCGATCGCAACGAGATCGGCGACGTGATCTTCGTGGCCGTGCGAAACGAGAATGAAGTTCGCCGCCACCTTTTCAGCATCAACCTTTTCGGCGAGCGGATTGGGCGTGATGAAGGGATCGAAAAACAGCGTCTTCCCCCCGGCAACGACGGCGAAACAGGCGTGTCCGTAATAGGTCAATTTCATTGGCACACCTACCGATCGAAAACCGGGCACGCAACGGTTTCCTCCGATCTTTCAACTCTTTGAGGTTGACGCCGGCCCTGAGCTGACTCCCAGGTGCTTGATCTGCGATTGGGCGAGCGGTGATCACCACTTCCCCGGGGCGCCCGATTCTCACATCTTAGGGAACCGGAAGGTCTTTCCTCTGCGTTTCTTTATCGGAGGAAGTATTATGGAAGAACAATCGAAGCCAGAGAGAGAAGGAAAAGGTCAGGAGTCGGATCACGTGGAAAAACCGCACGGAACCGAGGGGACGACCGCGGACATCGGGAACATCTCGAAAGGATCCAGCGGCAAGCCCAAGGCCGAGCCGGGCGAGCACGAGGGCGGCACGAGCGGGAAATAGCGGGGATGGTAGCTTGCGCTACCGTGCCACCGGCCGCGTCGGAAAGACGCGGAAACGCGTCTTGGGCGAGCTGCCGATTGTGGGGGGCGCCTTACCATTTCCAGCCGGTTCTTGAGTCGTCGCGCGCGGGCGTGGCGGCACCGGCGACGGGGACATCGGAGTTCGCGGTGGCCGAGGAATGATCCGGGAACGGATCGTCGTCGTCGGTCGCGCATCCGGCGAGACTAACGAGGCCGCTCAGGGCGAGAGCAAAAAGCATTCGCTTCATGCTCGAATATGAGGCGCTAACGAGCCCGCGCCAGAGCCAAAAAATCGAGAATTGTCTTGCCCCGGCGTGGCCAAGTCTCTCGACCTCCCGGACCATGGAAAAATCCAGCAGCTTAAAAGTCGGGCCGTTACGGCGTATCCTCTGTCTTCTTTTCCTCGCCGCGGCGGTCGCGGTCGCGCCCGGGGGGTGACCTCGTCACACGCGGTAAACCCGCCGAGGAGTCCGGCGGAGGCGACTGCTTTGCGCAAGATCGCGCCCGGGGTGGCCGAGAATACCGCTGGTGGAAAGCAGGCGGAGTTCATAATCGTTCTGGCGGACCAGGCCGACTTGAGCGGCGCCGCTCTGTTAAAGACGAAAGCGGAAAAGGGCCGCTTCGTCCGTGACACTTTGTGGAACAAGAGCCAGGGCACCCAAGGGCCGCTCTTGAAATGGCTCGGGGAACGCAAGCTCGATCATCGCTCCTTTTACATCGTAAACGCGGTCTGGGTGAAAGGCCGTTACGAGGACGCGATGGCGCTGGCCTTGCGCGCGGACGTGGCCCGGGGTGGAAGGCAATCCTGAAGTGCGCGGGCTGCTGACTCGGAGATAGCGATCGATGCGCCTGCGCAGACCAACGTTCCGGCCACGGTGGGGCCGGGTATCAATTACACCAAGGCGCCCTCGGTCTGGGCGCAGGGCTTTTTCGGCCAGGGCATCGTGGTGGGCGGCGCCGATACCGGCATTTGCTGGACGCATAACGCGCTCAAGCCGCATTACCGCGGATGGAACGGCGCGACTGCGGACCGAAATTTCAACTGGCACGACAGTGTGCATACCGGCGGCGGAATCTGCGGACCGAACACGGTCGTCCCTTGCGGCGATAACGGCCACGGCACCCACACCATCGGCACGGCGCTCGGCGACGATAACGCCGGAACCAGATCGGGATGGCGCCGCAGGCGACCTTCATCGGCTGCCGCAACATGAATGTCGGCGTCGGCACGCCGTCGCAGGGCGACCCGAGCAAGGCGCCGATATCACGACCAACTCATGGCCCTGCCCGCCCCCGGAAGGCTGCTCGCCGACCACCCTGCAGGCGGGAGTCGAAGCGCAACGCGCCGCCGGCATCATGATGGTGGTGGCCCCGGGTAATTCCGGCCCGAGCTGCTCGACCGTGGTCGATCCCCCGGCGATTTACGACGCGTCTTACACGATCGGCGCTTTGAACACCAACACCGATACGATCGCTTCCTTCAGCAGCCGCGGCCCGGTCCTTTCCGAAGGCAGCATGCGCCAGAAACCCGATCTCTGCGCGCCGGGCACGAGCACGCGCTCGTCTTACAACAGCTCGGATACTTCCTATGCCTCTCTCAGCGGCACCTCGATGGCCACTCCGCACGTCGCGGGCGACGTCGCGCTCCTCTGGTCGGCTCATCCGGAGTTGCGGCACAACGTTTCCGGGAGCGACGATGTGCTTAACAGTTCGGCCGTCCACATCCCGTCGAACTCCTGCGACTCGGGCGCGGCCAGCTCGCCTAACAACACCTACGGCAACGGCCGCATCGATATTCTCGCCGCGGTGGACTCGGTCGTCGCGATCGATACGGTGGAGATTACCCGCGCCCAGTATTCCAGCGCGCGCAGCTCGCTTACGGTGCCGGCAACCGATACCAACACAGCCGCGATCCTGACTGTCTCGGTGACGAGCACGGGGCAGGTCCTCGGGACGATGTCAAAGCGGGCGACGGTACTTACCGCGCCAAATTCAACGGGGTCGCGAATCCAGAGAACATAACTCTCACGAGCAACCTTGGCGGGAGCGCCACCGCTCAGGTCAGAGGCAGGTAGTTAGCGTTCGAGAAAGTCAGATCGGGGCGTCCAGCAGTGGGCGCGCCAATTTTTTGGGCGGTGTTGGACACAGCCTTCGGGGCTACGCGCCAACCGCTCCCTGGGCTTCACGGATTTCAACAAGAGCCAGATCGCGCCTAGCCCTTGCGGCGTTTCGCTTTCACGAAATCACCCGGGGGGCGCTGCTCGTCGTCGGGCGCGGCGCCGGCGGAATTGGCCAGGCCCTGTTCTTCCGGCGGCAGAAATTTCTTGAAGAGATTCTTGTCGATCGCCTTCATGAAGGCTTCGTGCGGCGAGATCAATCCCTGCTGGAGAAATGCCCAGATGGCGTCGTCCATGAACTGCATCCCCTGCCCTTTCCCGCCCACGATCACGTCCTGCAGTTTCTGGGTCGCGCCTTCGCGGATGATCGAGGAAACCGCGTTGCTCGAGATGAGAATTTCGTTCACCGCGAGGCGACCGCTGCCGTCGGCGCGCTTGAGCAGGAGCTGGGCGAGAATGCCGCGGATAGAGTTGGCCAGCATGGTGCGGGCCTGCGGCTGCTTGTCGACCGGGAAGACGTCGATCATGCGGTCGATCGTCTTGCGGGCGTTGTTCGTGTGCAGGGTGGCGAAGACGAGCAGGCCGGTCTCGGCCGCGGTCAGCGCGAGCGAGATGGTCTCGAGGTCGCGCATTTCGCCCACCAGCACGATGTCGGCATCTTCGCGCAGGGCGGCTTTCAATCCGGCCGGGAAAGTGGAGGAATGCTCCGGCACTTCGCGCTGGGTGATGATGCTCCGCTTATTGTTATGCACGAATTCGATCGGCTCTTCGATCGTGACGATGTGCCGCGCGTAGGTCGTGTTGATGTAATCGATCAGCGCCGCCAGGGTGGTCGATTTGCCAGAACCGGTCGGGCCGGTCACGAGCACGAGTCCGCCCCGCAGGTCGCCGAATTGTTTTACGACCGGCGGAATCCCGAGCTCCTCGAGCGTCGCGATGCGGGTCGGGATGAGACGAAAGACCGCGCCGTAGCCGTTGGTTTGCTTGAGGAAATTGCAGCGGAACCGTGACTTCGCATCCATCTCATAGGCGCAATCGAAATCGCCGCTTTCCTCGAAGATCTCCCAGTTCTTCGGCCCGCAGATTTCGCTTAACATGGAAGCCGCCTCGCTCCGTGTGATCAGCTCTTCGCGAATCGGCATGACGTCGCCGTGCTTGCGAATCTTCGGCGGCTGGCCTTCGCCGATGTGCAGATCGGAGGCGCCTTCGCTGACGAGGACTTCGAAAAATTTGTCGATGTATGGCATTTTTTTTAACCGCGAATTACACGGATTTCACGGATGGGAAGAACTAGGAATGCAAATCGGGCGCCGGAAGGCTTTCGCGAATCGATTGATTTACGACGCGTTTCCAACTGAGGCTGGCGTTCTTGAAGTTTAGGAGGAGCGCGAGTTGAAGGCCGGTGACGTTTAGGTAGCCGATCATTTGAGCAAGGTTGTGTTTCATTAAAGGTCAGGACGACCTTTGGATCGACAATCACAAGGTTATCGACAATGAGGTCGGGGACCAGGTTGCCGATTAACTCGCCGCGGAAATGAACGGGAAAGGAAGGTTGCACCGCGACAAAGTGACCACACCGTTTTAACTCGATGGTCATCGCGCGCTCGTAAAGCTTCTCGTCCAGTCCGGGCTTGAGTTCATTGAGAACGTCCATCGCGGCACCAATGATCGAGCGGCTCAACTCCTCATGAACAATCTTCCCCATCCGTGTAATCCGTGGTTCACTCTCCCACGTGCAACCGCATGGCCTGCTTTTGCTCGGAGCGCCTGACCGCTTCCTCGGCGCTGATCACTCCCTTGTCGAAAAGCTGGGCGAGCGAGTCGTCCATCAGACGCATTCCCTGTTTGCGGCCGGTCTGGATGATGCCGGGAAGCATAAAAGTTTTTGCTTCGCGAATGACGTTCGCGACGGCGGGCGTGTTGGTCAGGACTTCGAGGGCAAGGACGCGCCCCTGACCATCGAGGCGCGGGACGAGCTGCTGGCTAACCACGCCGCGCCGCGACTCGCTCACCATGACGCGGATCTGGTCCTGTTGATCGACCGGGAAGACGTCGAGCAAGCGGTCGAGGGTGCGGGAAGCGTTGCTGGTATGGAGCGTGCCGAGGACGAGGTGGCCGGTTTCCGAAGCCGTGATGGCGAGCGAGACGGTCTCTAGGTCGCGCATTTCTCCCACCATGATGACGTCGGGATCTTCACGGAGCGAACCGCGGAGGGCGGCGCCGAACGATTTGGTATGGGTGTGCACTTCGCGCTGCGTGATGTGGCAGCCCTTCGGATGGAAGACGAACTCGATCGGATCCTCCAGTGTAATGATGTGCTCGCGGCGCTCGAGGTTCACCTGCTCGACGAGCGCGGCCAGGGTGGTCGATTTACCGCTCCCGACCGAGCCGGTGATAAGGATGAGGCCGTTCTGGAATCGGGTCAGCAATTTCAGGCTCTCCGGCAGGCCGAGGTCATCCATTGTCCGCACCGTGCTGCTGATGACGCGGAAGACGATGTCGATCCCGAGCCGTTGCCTGACGACGCTGGTGCGGAAACGACCGAACGACGTGGCGTAGGCGAAATCGACGTCGCCGCGTTCGTTCAACTGCGCCTGTTGCGCTTCGTTGAGGAAGCCGGCGGCGAGCGCGGCCGTGTCCGCCGCGGTCAGCCGGGGTGCGTCCGGCCAGATCGGCTGGAGAGTCCCGAAATGCCGCCAGAGCGGCGGGGCATTGACGCCGAGATGAATGTCGGAAGCGCCGCCCTCCTGCCCGACGGCGAGATATTGATCAACGTGCGGCGGGGCGGCAGTGGCGGAAGACGGTTTGGCGGACATTCAGGAAGCGAGCGCCACAGAGAGTAGGCAACTGCTTCCGCGCCGTAAATTGAAATTCCGCCTACCAGGGCCGGGGGCGCGACTCTTCTTTGCCCTTTTTTGCGCCTTTTTTTGCGAAATGGCTCACCACCATCGGCTGCACCAGGGTCATCCCGACCTTGAGCAAACCGAGCAGCAGGCCCGACTCGAAGAGGCTCTTGTTAGGGGAGCGCGCTTTCTTGCCTAACGGATTGAGATAAACCTTCTGGGTCCGTGCGCGCAGGAGCGCGATGCAGAGTCCGACGGCGAGAGCCGCGCCGACCCAGAGGACGGTATTGCGCTGGAAAGCCTTCTTGAATTTGAGCGGGAAATTCAGCTCATAACGCAGCCCGCCCATGTCGCGCACAATCAACTCGCGCGAGCGGGAAATTTGCTGCCGCAACGCTACGGGCGTTTCGTCTGGTCCAGATTCTTCAGCCATTCGGTATCCTCTTTCAAAACAGTCGTGGTCTCGCGGAAAAAGGGATGCTTCAGGTTGCCCCGCGCGATGATCAGGCAAAGCAGCGCGATTCCAAAATGGATCAGGGCCACGACGAGCGCGACCCAGATCCAGGAAATCCCCAGGAGATGCGCGATCCCAACAATCGCAAAGACCATTAGGTAAACGAAGCCAAGCAGGGAAAGCACGAGCGCCGCCACCGCGCAGACCAGCACGATCAGGAGGTGCCGCACCGCCCCCTTCGATTCCCGGGAGGCCAGCTGCAGACGGCTCGAGAGAAATTGCGTCAGCGACGCAATCAGCGACTTGAAATTCTGCCCCAACCCCCCGTGCCCGGCGGGATTGCGAAAGGGCACAGGGCCTTCCACGAGGATGCTTTCCTTAACGTCGGAAGATCAGGCCCAGAACGAAGCCGATCCCAAGCGCGGAAAAGACCGCCTTGGTCGGATTTTCGCGGACATATTGTTCCGTGTCGTCCTGAAAACTGCGGACCCGGCTGCTGGCATCGTTCCAGACTTCCTCGGCCCGGCCCCGATATTCTTCCGCGACCGCTCCGGCGGCCGAGCGCAAATCGCCTGCTGCCTTGCGCGCGTGGTCTGCACCTCTCTCAGCTTCGCGCTCCGCTTCCGGCGGAATCGTTTCTCCTCCTGGCATTTGATTTTCTTCAGACATGATCTTTTCCTCGGTTGTGACCGGCGGTTTTTTGCCGGTCGATTTTCGTGGTGAATTTTCTTTCAATGGGGATACGGAACTCGGGCGCCTCTTGCGCTTACGATTTTCACGGTCGTCGCTGCCGGGATTCACGCGAGTTATTTCGTCCGGAAAATGATGCGCGCCTTGGTCAGGTCGTAGGGTGACAGCTCGACCTCCACTTTGTCCCCCGGCACGATGCGGATAAAATGTTTTCTCATCTTGCCGGAGATGTGGGCGAGGACATTGCGCTGCCCTGAGAGGTCGACCCGGAACATCGTGCCCGGCAGGACCTGCGTCACCGTGCCTTCCGTCACGATCTGCTCCTCCTTCGACATGGCGGCACTATAATGCCTAACGGTCTTTACTCAAGCGCCCGGGCCGCTCACTCGCCGCGCAAAGAGGCTTCCGGGAGGTAGGTCCGCAACCCCCCGCGCTCCCACCAAAGGCCGATCGCTGCGTGCGCCGCCCGGCTGCTGAAGCGGTAGCGATAGAGATTGGCGCGCAGATAACGCGGCGGCGCATCCGGGAAAGGATTCTTGCCTAACAAGGCCACGACCTCGGGCGAATTCTCGAGCAGACGAGAGGCCAGCCCGAGAAACCACGGGTTCTGTCGCACGTCGCCGAGAGCCGCGAACCACATCTGCCAGTCGAGTCGCGGCTGGTGCGGCGCGACCCAGCCCGGCCGCCGGGCGAGCGGGCCCGGTTTCCATTTGAACTCATATAGCTTCCATTCCAGGCCGTCGGCGCTCCCTTCGATCACAATCTCGGGACGCTCCTTCGTCATGACCCGGAAGAGCCCGTAGCCGTTCACGAGCCGGAACGGGGCGACCGCTCCGTAGGCCCGCTCGATCAGACGCGGCCATCTCGCTTCCGGCACGAAGCCGTTGAAAATCAGAAACAAATTCAGCGGCATAGTCAGGACGAGAACGACGAGCGGCACCCAGACGGCCCCGCGTCCGGCCGCCGGTTCCGGGCTCGTTAGGGCACTCGCCCCCGGCCAGGCGAAGTCATCGATCAGGAGGAGGCAGAGCGCGATCGTAAGGAGATTGAAAAAAGCGTAGTTGCCGGTCAGCCCAATCATGATTTGGAGAAAAATGAGCGCCCCGCAGCCGAACAAACGCAGGCGACGCGGAGCCCAGATCAAGAGCGGCGCAGCCAGCTCGACGACGATCGTGAACGCGGTTGAGAAATGTTTGAACCCCTCCGGCGCCTTGTCCGCCCACCAGCCGAGCGCGGTCGGCAACGGCTGCGTCCAGTAATGATAATCGAGTGCGCTCAGGTCCCACCACGACGCGTCCCCGCTCGTCAGCTTCACCACGCCCGACATCAGCATCAGTTTGAAAAGCAGAAACTGGAGGAGGAAAAGCGCCGGACGCGAGAGCGGCGCGCGTTCCGCGCGGCTCGGCCACCAGTGCCACGGCGCGAGAAAAATGGCGAGGAATCCCGCTTCCAGCAGCAGGATGTCCCATTGGAAACTGAAGAACGTCTGGCCGGCGATGGTGAGCGAAAGGTAAAGCGCGAAGAGCGCGGCCAGACAAAACGCGGGCGCGATTCCCACCACCAGCAGGACCGAGAAAACTGCGCCCGACCCGCAAAGAAAATGCAGGAAAGCGTTGCTCGAGTTGAGCCAGGAGAGCGTGGGCAGGAGGAGATACGCCTGCGGCCCGAGCTGCGCGCGAGCCGCCTCCAGAAACTGCGGCAACGGCAAAATCCCGCGCGCGCCGATCAGCCCATCCGCCTGCACCCAGAAGGAGAGGAACGCGATCAGGTAGATCGCGCCGAGCGCGCGCAGGAACCAGCGCCGCGCCGCGAAGTACGTCGGGCGCTGCACGCTCCGTCCCCACAGCAGCGTGGTCACGGTGTGGGCAAGATCGCGATGGCCGGCGATGGACCGATAGGCGAATTCCGAGGCCGCGGCGAAGCCGGGAACGTGCTCGTAACTCCAGCGATTGAGACCACGCCCGCCCGCGCCTAACGAGCGGTAAACCGCCGCCGCCCCGCTCCAGACCCGGCCATCCGCTTCGATCAAATGGACCGCGCGCTCGAGATCTGCGCGCGGGATTTCGGGAAAACGCGCCGCTGCTTCCTGGAGCGATTGATAATCGACCGCGCCGCCCGTTTCCTCCTCCCAGCGCGCGACCCAGAGTTTACAAAAGCCGCAGTCGCCGTCGAAGACGAGAAGCGGCTGCGGAGGCGGATTCGCTACTTCAGCAGTGGGACCGGGCACGATGCCGAAGGTCGGACGCGCCGCCTCAATCGTCGAGCCGGAACTCCGCCCAGACCGGCGCGTGATCCGAGGGCTCTTTCCCTTTGCGCATCTCGCGATCGACTCCGGCGTCGGTGCATTGCGCCGCCAATGCGCGCCCCGCGAGAATCGCATCGATCCGCAACCCGCGGCCTTTCGGGAACGAGAGCATCCGGTAATCCCACCAGCTGAAAATGCCCGGCTCCGGATGATGCAAACGCAGGGTGTCGGCGAGCCCCGCCTCGCCGAGCGCACGAAAGGCGGCACGCTCCTCCGCCGAACACATGATCGCGCCCCGCCAGAGCGCCGGGTCGTGCACGTCCTCGTCGTTAGGCGCGACATTGAAATCGCCGCAGACCAGTGTCCGCTCGATCGCTGGTTCCTTTTTCCGCAGGCATTTCGTGAGGCGCGCATACCAGGCCAGCTTGTAAGCGTAGGCCGGCGCCCCGACGGCCTGCCCGTTAGGCGCGTAGATTGAGATCACGCGCACCGGGCCGACATCGGCCGCGATCACGCGCGCCTGTTCGTCCTCGATCTCGTCGCAAAAGCCCATCCGCACCGCGCGCGGCTCTTCCTTCGCCAGGATGGCGACGCCGTTATAGGATTTCTGCCCGTGAAAAACAGCGGCGTAGCCCGCCTCGCGCAGGGCGGCGGCGGGGAACTGCTCGTCGGTGCACTTCGTTTCCTGCAGGCAGACGATGTCCGGTTTCGTGTCGGCTAGCCAGGCGAGCAAACGTTCCTGGCGTTTGCGCAGCGAGTTGATGTTCCAGGACGCGATCTTCAAGGGGCGCGTAAACTACAGCTCAATTTCCACGCCCGGCGGCGGGACGATCACTTCGCTCTCCGGCAATGCCGCAGCCGTTGCGGCGCGCGTCCATTCGACCGCAGCCGGATCGCCGTGCACAAGCACGATTTTTTCCGCCGCGACTTTCTTGATGTATTCGAGGATCGATTCGCGGGAAGCGTGCGCGCTGAACTGGAACTGCTCGACCTGGCAGCGCAACGGCATCGCCGGCTCGTCCTCGTCGAGGGAGAGGAGCTCGTTAGGCCGGGTTCTCTGCAAAATCCCGGCGGGCGATTCCGGGTCCGCGTAACCGACAAAAAAGATCGAATGCTCGGGGCGATCGATGACCCGGCGGGCGAAAATGTTGGAGAGCGTTTTCGGCGTCATCATCCCGCTGGAGAGCGCGTAGATGCGACCGGGCCGGGCCGGGGCATCCGCGATCGTTTTGCCATTGAGAACAAAAGGCGCCACCTCCGGAAACAACTGCAGCCGCGGGATAACGCGCGAGGTGTGATTGGCCCGCCGATCGTAGATCTCCGTCATCTTCGAACTCAGCCCGCCGATATAGATCGGGACGTCGGGGATCGTTTTGCTGCGCTTGAAATTGTAAAGCATGGTCAGCACTTCCTGCGTCTTCCCAAGCGCGAAGACCGGGATCAGGACACAGCCGCCGCGATCAAAGGCCTGCGTGATCGCGGCTCCGAAACGCTCCTCTTCCGCCGCGCGGGTGAAGCCTTCCGGTAAGGGCGCGTCGCCGCGCGTCGTCTCGATGATCAGGACATCGATCTCCGACTCCGGAAAAACCGCGCCCTTGGTCAGCGATTGGTCGTCGAAGTTCACGTCCCCGGTGTAAAAGATGGTGCGCCCTTCCGCACGAATCAGAATCCCGGCAGCGCCGAGGACATGGCCGGCCTCGCGAAATTCAAAAGTCAGCTCGTCGTTAGGCTGGGCCGGGCTCCGTTCCCCGTCGACCGTGAACGGCTGGCGCCACGGGCAATGCTGCCAGCGATCCGTCGCCCGCTTCGTTTCCCGATGGGTGAAAAGCGGATAGATCACGCCCACTTCTTCGCGTTCCCGCGTCATCACGTTGACCGAGTTATGGAGGAGCGCGTCGCCGATCGCAGCCGTCGGCTCCGTCATGAAAACGCGGGCCTGCGGTTGCTGCCGCATCAGCACCGGAAGCGAGCCGACGTGGTCGAGATGCGAATGCGAAAGCAGGATCGCGTCGACCGGCCGCCCGGCCAGCGCGGGCAGATTCGGCATCGCCATTTCGCCCTCCTCCTTCGGGTGCATCCCGCAATCGAGCACCACGCCCTGTCCGCCCGTCCCGAGATAATAACAATTGGCGCCGATCTCGGTCCGACGCGTCAGGTTGATGAACTTCAAAGCTGGTCAGGAGCCTGCCCGCGGGAGTTGGCGAGGGCAAACGCCAAAAGCGACGGCGTTTGCGCGAGGCTGGCGAACGGTCGATAACTGCGCTCATGAAACCAGCTTTTTCGATTTTGCTCTTCCTCCTCGTCGCCACCGGGCGCGCGGACGCGGGCTGGTTTGATCGTCGCACCCCGACGCCGGTGCCGACTCCGATCCCAGTGCGCCGGGCGCTCCCACCCCCGACCCCCACACCCATCCCGACTCCGACGCCGCCGCCGCGTGAGCTGGTTGCGCTCCCGGTTTACGACGAGGAGACGAGTGTGCGGCTCCAGATTTTTCTTGATAACCACGAGTTCGGCCCGGGCAAGATCGATGGCCGGATGGGCGAGTTTTTTGGCAAGGCGCTGGTCGCTTACAAAAAGGCGAAGGGCTTGCCGCCGACCGGCGCGGTCGATGCCGAGCTGCTCGCGCAGGTGCCGGATCCTTACACGACCTACACGATCGGGCCCGACGACGTGAAATATGTAGGCGATCTCGCGTCGCGGCCTTCGGAGCAGGCGAAACTCAAAGCCATGCCCTACGGCTCGCTGCTCGAGTTTGTCGCCGAGCGCTATCATGCCGCGGAGGATTTTTTGCGCAAGCTGAACCCGGGGATGGACCTCGAGAAATTACAGCCGGGCGATGTGGTCCGCGTGCCCAACGTGCAGCCTTTCGAGGTCGAGAAGCTTTCGGAAAAATTCATGCCGAAGAATCCCGCGATCGCGAGCCGCCAGATCTTCATCGACACGCGCGAAAATTTCCTCGAAGTGCGCGAAGGCGACAAGCTGGTCGCGGAGTTCCCCATCACCCCCGGCTCGAAAACTTTGCCCGCGCCGAAAGGCGTCTGGAAAATTCTTGGAATCGCAACCCTGCCCTGGTTTCGGCACGACGAAGGCGTCCTCAACCACGGGGTGCGGACGAGCGATTTCTACAACATCCCGCCCGGGCCTAACAATCCCGTCGGCATCCTCTGGATGGGGTTGAACAAACCGGGCATCGGGATTCACGGAACGAACAATCCGGAGACGATTGGCCGCGCCGGCAGCCACGGCTGCATCCGCACCGCGAACTGGGATGCGGCCCGGCTCAAGGACATCGTCAGTCCCGGGACCGTCGTCACGATTTTCTAGCGCGGCGCGCGCGCGGCTTTCGGGCCACGCTGCTCCCGCTTTTCGCGCACCGCTTTCCCACGTTGTCATCCCTCGCCGGCGCGGCGGGGCAAGGGATCTCTCCACTGCAATCAGCGCGCTCTCGCCGCTCGAAAACGCGGACTGCAACTGTGAGATCCCTCGCCGTCTCCGCGGCTCGGGATGACAACGTTAGTGAAGCGCCGCGCGGCCAGGTAACGCCTGCAGCGCGGTCTGGCATACACGAGATCTCCCAAAGATTTCCGACCTCCAGCCTAAACGGACGACCACGCGATTCCGCACGAAAAGCTTCCGATCTTCTCCAGTTGGAGAAAGAACTCGCCCGGGTGCGCGAGCAGATCGAGCAGATGCAGGGTGAGCTGAAATATACGACGCGCTCGTCGAGTACGCGACGGCCACGGTCACGCTCGCGGAGAAAGACCTGAACGAACCCGCAGCCTTTTTCCTTCGGGAAACGGCCAGCCTCTCCCTCTTTTCCGCCGACGTGGAGAAAACCTTCGGTGGAGTGAAGAGCGCGTTGAAAAACTCTAAGGCGCAGATCGTGCAATCGACTCTCGACCGCGATAATTCCGGCCAGGCCACGGCGCGCATGACGCTTCTGATCGCGCCGGAAGAAAGCGACGCCGTCATCAACCGGATCAAAGGGATGGGACGGGTGCAAAATTTCAACGTCCAAACCGAGCGGGTGGCGCAGAACGGTTCCGGCATGGCGGAGACGGCGAAAGTCGAGCGCGACAAAGTGCAATTGAATCTCGTCATCTCGCGGACCGGCGAAGAACAGGCGGTGCAACAAACCAGGCCTACGCATCCGAACGTCGTCCGTGAGTGAGAAAGTCGCGCAGCTAAAAGTCGCATTGAGCAACGCGAACGGTGAACTGCGCAGCTCGACCTTTTCGCGCAATCCCGATGGCCAGGAAGTGGCCAACCTCACGCTACGCGTCCCGATGAAGAATTATCCGCGCCTCGTCGCCTCCTTCGACAAGCTCGGCGAGTTCAAGGACCTGAGCGTGCAGCGCAACGACCAGCCCGGCACGACCGCGAACCCCGAGACTGCGCCGGCCGACATCAGCCTGCAAATCTACAGCCCGGGAAAAATCGTGAGCGACGAAACCGGGATCAGCGCGACGATCCGCCGGACCCTCGGCCGGGGCGCGGCGGCGCTGATGTGGAGCGCGCGAATGATTGGCGTCGCAATCGCGTTTCTCGCGCCGTGGGCGTTGGCACTCGGATTGGTCGGCTGGCTCGTGCTGCGCTTCGCTCGCCGCCGGAAATAAGGGAGCGGCGCGCCTAACGATTCCGCTGCCAGAGCTCGGAGCGGATCATTCCGCCAGGCGCGACCACCTGCTTCAAGCACTCAAAATCCTCCGCGACCAGGAACGGCCGGTAATCAACCAAACGACGGGCTTCGATCCCGGTCACCGTGCGAAAGAAGAAGTACATCGTCGCGATCAGAACACGGGCGCGCAGGCGCTGCCAGCCACGCGGTGGTTGACAGAAGTCGGCGATCAACCAGCGCGCATCCCCCGTTGCGGCGACCGCCAGCTGGCGAATCAAGCGTTCGAGATTTTTCTCGGAAAAACAATCGAGCAGAAAGTGGGTCACAATCAGGTCGTAGGAATTCGGGGGCAACGCCACCGTCCGAATATCGGCCTGGATAAAGGTGATGTGCGCCGAACCGGCGGCACGCCGGCTGAGTTCGATCATGTGTGCGCTCGCCTCCACGCAATCCACCTGCGCGCCCGGATGCACCCGGACGAACTCCTCGAGAAATCGTCCGTCCCCCTCGCCGACGACGAGAACGCGCCGCGGATGCTCAATCTCCCTAACGAACGCGGTTCGCGCCTGCTGGAGTTGGCCCCGGTAAACAAGCGTCTCCAGCCAGCGATAATACGGCGCAACCCGATTGAAGCTCACCGCAGGAGGAGCAGCCAGGCGAGGAGCGGCGTGAGCAAAACGAGATCAGCCAGCGCGGTGCGTTGATCGCGCGGGAGGCGGTCCCAAAGATTCAATCGCACGAGAAGAAGCGCGCTGCCCGTGAGACAGAGCCAAAGCGGAAATGCGAAGCGCCAGAGGACGGCGCAAGCGAGCGCGGCGAAGGCGAGACCGTAGCCGATCGACTTGAGTGCCCGGGCCGCGACCGGCCAGCTCGTCATGAAAGACGCTTTCCCCTGGGCGGTATCCAGCTCGCGTTCCCAGGCCGCGATGGAGAGACAGTTAAACGTGCAGAGGATCGCAAAAAGAATGACCGCGACACCAAAGGAAACAGTCAGTCCGGGCAACTGCCCGATCACGCCGAGGGTGGTGCCGGCGGCAAAGAGGAGGCCGACCGCTTTCTCCTTCATCGGCAGCGGCCGCCACTTTCCCCCTAACGAATGGTTAACGAAAAGATAAAGCGCACAGACCGCGGCCAGGGTCGCCCCGAGGAGGAGCATTTGCAGGTCGAGCCCGCTGATCGCGAACGCGACATCGAGGAAGAAGATGACGACGATCGCGACCCACCAACCTTTGATGTGGTCCCGGCAAAACTGGTGGCGCAGGGAGATCGGGACATTCGGCGGGAGCTTGATCGAATCGGCGAAACGATCGGCCAGGTAGATGAGCCAGGCGGTGAGGAAAAGGAGGGCGCGCAGAGTGAAAGTGAGATCGGCGCCGAAGTTGCGCGCGAAGAGCCATTGCCAGACGAGGGCGACAATCGGCGCGTCGAGGCAGAGCAGATTGAGCCAGACGACAGGCGCATACCTCCTGCGCACCGCGGCGGCGGGCGCAGGCTCGGCCACCAGTTCCGGCGCGTCGGACATGGCCGAACCTATCCAGCGCTGCCGGGTTCCGCAATCGGCCGCCCCGCTCAATCCCCTTGCCCGCGGCGCGGTTCGGCCATAAAATTCATAATGCGGCTGCCAACGTTAGGCGGGCGCGAATTTTTACCAATCTGCGAGGCGTTGCGATGACTACTGAAAACGGAATTCCAATGGACAACGTGGCCGTGGCCGCGCTCCCCAAACACTTGCTGCAATTCGCGGTCGACCAGCGTTACGACGATTACACGCCGGTCGATCACGCGGTCTGGCGTTTCATCATGCGGCAGAACACCTATTTCTTGAAGGAGTTCGCGCACAAGGTCTACTTCCAGGGTTTGCTCGAGACCGGCATCTCCTTCGAGCGCATCCCGCGGATCAGCGAGATGAACGAAATCCTCGGCAAAATCGGCTGGGGCGCGGTGGCGGTGGACGGGTTTATTCCGCCGGCGGCCTTCATGGAATTCCAGGCCTACAAGGTTCTCGTGATCGCCTGCGATATGCGGCAGTTGCATCACATCGAATACACGCCGGCGCCGGATATCGTGCACGAGGCTGCCGGCCACGCGCCCATTATTGTCGATCGGGAATACTCCGATTACCTCCAGCGTTTCGGCGAGGTCGGGGCAAAAGCGATGTCGTCGAAGAAGGATTTCCAGTTGTACGAAGCGATCCGCCACCTCTCGATCCTGAAGGAACTGCCGGATTCCGCGCCTAACGACGTCGAGAAGGCGACCCGGAAAGTGGAGCAACTGCAACAGGATCTCGGCGCGCCTTCGGAGATGGCGCTGCTCTCGCGTCTCCATTGGTGGACGGTGGAATACGGGCTCATCGGCCCGCTCGAGGCACCGAAAATTTATGGCGCGGGGCTGCTGTCTTCGATCGGGGAATCGGTCAGCTGTCTCGAGGCGCACGTGAAGAAAAGTGCCTACTCGACCGCGGCGGTGGGGACGCCCTTCGATATCACGACGAAACAGCCGCAGCTCTTCGTCTGCCGCGACTTCCAGCATCTGAGTAACGTGCTCGAGGAATTCGCCGGGACAATGGCTTTCGCGGTGGGCGGGCGCAATGGGATCCAGAAGGCGATCGACTCCAACAACACCGCGACCTGCGAATATTCTACCGGGCTGCAGGTCTCGGGGGTTTTCACCGAAATGCTGACGGGCCGCGACCAGAATCCGATTTACCTGCGCACGACGGGACCGAGCGCGCTTGCACTTCAAAACAAGGAATTGGCCGGGCACAGCATCGATCATCACAAGGACGGCTTTGGCTCGCCCATCGGGACCTGGAAGGAAACCGATCTCGTCGAGGGTCAGCGCGCACGGTTGGAATTTGCGAGCGGCGTGACGGTGGAAGGCCAGGTCGAGAAAATTCTGCGTCACGAGGGCGAGCTGCAATTAATCAGCTTCTCGGATTGCACCGCAGAACTCGGCGAGCGCGTCCTCTTCGATCCAGCGTGGGGCCGCTACGACATGGCGGTCGGCGACCGGATCGTCTCGGTCTTCAACGGCGCGGCGGACAAGGACGCTTTCAACCAGGTCGCGTTGATCCCGAAAGAGCGGACGATCAAGAGCCCGTCCGACGCCACGCGCCGGAAGCTGGAAAATCTCTACGCTCAGGTGCGCAAAATCCGGGAGGGCAAGGTCGGCTACGAGCGGCTCGGTGAAATCTGGGAGACGCAGCAGGCCGAACACCCTGACGACTGGCTCCTCTCGATGGAAATTTTCGAGATTCTCGATGAAACCGGGGACCAGCCTGCGCTCAAGGGCAAGGTGCAGAAATTTCTCGAGCACAAGAAAGCGACGACGAAGGATCTCTCCACCTTAATCGGCTGGGGCTTCCGCTTGGTGACTTATCACCGGCAGGCGGCGCACGCCGAGGTGCACTAGGCAAAGGTGGCCGGGCACGTCAGCGCGTGCGGTGCGCGGCGCAGATTCGATTCTGAAATGATGAAACGATTTGGCGCTGCTCTTCTTTTCCTCAATCTTTGCTGTCTCCTGTCTGCTTTCGCGGACGACAATGTGCGGGCGGCGCAGGAGAAGCTACGGGAAGGCGGATTTTATCTTGGCCAATCGACGGGTGTCTACGACAGCCAGACCTCCGCGGCCGTGACGCGATACCAGATTCGCCAGGGACTCGAGATCACCGGGCAACTGGACGCCACCACGGCCCGCGCGCTTGGCACGCAACCCGTCGCCAACGCCGCTCCTGGCGCGACACCGCAATCGCTGAGGGGCACCTGGCGGCAACTGCGCAGCGGGGAACAACAATTCGTGCCGGAAGAAGCGCGTGGTCAACTCACCCCGGCGCCGATAAAACGGGCGGAACCACGGAGCGCGCCCAGACCTGCAGCCACCCCGCGGCCCGCGCGTCGGACCGCCGCGACGAACGACGCATTCGATCGCGATCGGCTGCGCGATTACGTCGGCGCATTCATCCTCGCGGGAATCGACCCGGAGATCGGCGCGGAACTCGAATTTTTCGCGGTCCGCGTCGATTACTTCGGCGACGGGAAAGTGACCCGCGAAAAAATCCGGCGCGATCTTCTCCGCTACGACCGGCGCTGGCCGCAGCGACGTTTCTCGCTCGCGGGCGACGTCACCGTGCGGATTGATTCGGCGCGCCGCGCGCGGGTGACGTTCCCGCTCCGTTACGACCTGCGGAGCAAATCCGAAAAAGCTTCCGGCATGGTGCGCAAGACGCTGGTGCTCGAAAAGAACGCGCGGAACGATCTCGAAATCGTGGGCGTGAGCGAAAAGAAATCGCGATGACGCGGACGCTGCGATTTGCTCGCCACGACCGAAGACGTTAGGCCAGAGATCATCGGCATGGCGCAGCGAGAACATTATCTCTTCGTTTGCACGAACCGCCGGCCGGAGGGAGATCCGCGCGGATCGTGTGCCATGCGCGGGGCGGAGGAAGTCCGCCAGGCGCTCAAGGAGCAGCTCTCCGCCAATGGCCTCGCCAGTCTCACCGCCCGGGTCTGTGCGAGCAGCTGCCTCGACCAATGCTCGAGCGGAGTCACGATCCTGGTCGAGCCGGAACATTATTTCTACGGGCGCGTCACGGTGGCGGACGTGCCGGAAATCGTGGCGGCGATCGCAGCCAGCCGCAGGGTCGAGCGGCTTGTGCTTTCGCCGGAAGACCTCGCTGCCGGCTAACGAAAAGCGCGCGCAAAATTGGAACTCTGCGCGAACCAGCCTATCCTCCGCCCCATGAAGAAGACCCTTTTGCTGATTTTCGCCATAGCTCTTTTCTGGGAGAGCGGCTGCGCCCTCGGCCCGACGATCGACGAACAATCGCGCCAGGAATCGCAGGAAAACCAGAACGTGAGACAGAGCGACGCATTTGCGAAAAACTTGCAGCAGTAAAACGGCCCGGCTTGGACACGCTGGGCACGATTCATTTGAATTTCCGTCGCGGGCAATCCATAGACTGCGATGACAAACAACTCGATAGCCCGGCGCTTGATTCAGCTGGGCGCGCTCTTTCTGATTGGCGACGGCGTGATGGGCCTGCTGAAGCCACGCTGGCACTCGCGCCTCTGGCATTTTGGTCCCGAACTGGCCCGCGCCGCGACCGAGGAATTGGCCGACCATCCGAACATGGCGCGCGTCGTTTATCTCGCGGAGGCCGCGATCGGCATCGCGGTCGCCTCCTGCCAGACGCCCGAGGTAGATTAAGCTTCCCCGGACCGGCCGCGCCGGCGGATTTTACCAAAGAAAAATCGGCTGGAGCAGGAACGAGCCGACGTAAAGCAAACCAAAGACGAGATGCGCCTGCGCGGTGCCTTCCACGCTCCCGCTGCGCGCTGCGCGCCGGAGGAGCGGAGCAGCGAGGAATGTGCCTAACGACCAGAGCGGCAGGAAGCGTCCCGCGACCCCGAGAAGGACGAAGGCGAGCGGCCCAAACAACAGGAAAAGTTGCCAGCGTAGCCCGGCCGCGGGCGAGAGACAAGTGGCCAGCGTTGCGACGCCGGTGGCGCGATCGTTAGGCGCGTCGCGCAGGTTGTTGGCGTGCAGAATGGCGTCGACCAGCAGGCAGATGGGGAGCGAATAGAGCGCGAGGTTGAGCAGGCCCCGCCACGAGAAAAGGCCCACCTGAACCGCGTATGCGCCGAGCGTGAGCCCGAGCCCGAACGAGAGGATGATGAGAAAATCGCCGAGTCCGTATCGCTTCAAGAACGCGGAATAAAAGATCGCGCAGCCGAGGCCGATCAGCCCCAGCGCGAGAACGACGGGGGGTCGAGTTTGGAGGAGAGCGAGCCCGCAGAGACCGGCTGCCGCGATTAATACCAGAGCAAAGGTGAGCGCCTGCCGCGCGCTCATCGCTCCCGATGTCAGAACGCCGCTTCCGTGTTCCGCGAGCGTGTCCACGCCTTTCGTGTAATCGAAATAGTCGTTCAGGACATTCGCGCCGACATGAATCAGGATCGCTCCAAGCAGTGTCCAAACGAGGATGCCCAAGGCGAAATGTCCGCTGCTCTCCGTGCCGAAGCCTCGCGCTGCCAGAACAGTCCCGAGCAAGACGGGCACGATGCTGGCCGGAAGCGAATAAGAGCGCGTCGCGCGCCAGAGAGTCAGCGCCTCCATGGAGTGCGCAAGGGAGGCCGCCGATCGGCGAGCGGTTTTAACACTTAACGCAACCCGTGTCGCACTCCCAGTGGACACGGCTCATTTTTCCCTGGGTCACATCGACCTCGAAAGGCCCGTAGGAACCGACCGCCGCGTGATAATCTTTCCGGGAAACTGTGTAATGGCCCGGCGCGAGCAGCACGCGGAAAGCTCCCTGCTCGTCGGTCTGAAAGGTGGTGACAACTTCGCTTCCCTGCTTGACCTCGAAACTCACATTGGCCAGCGGTTTCGTCGAGGCCGCACCTTGCCGGGTCGGGCCGCCTTGCACCGGCCCGATGGAGATCGCGCCTTCCAACCCGGTTGCGCTATCCGGAGTGGGAGTTGGCGATTGGCCGAGAGCCAGGCTCGCAAACACTCCCAACAACAGAATCGAAAAGAAAAATGCTTTCACGGCAGGCTTGTTTCACGCGGTCCCCGATCAGGGAGAACGTAAGATCGCACGTGGCGCTTTCAAAAGCGACTAATCGCGAATCCCCTGCTTCAACTCCCAGACTCGCAGCGCCGCCATGATCAGGCGCCGGATTCGCGCCATCGTCCCAATTGCCGGGAGCGGTCCGTAATCCGTGGAGAACGCTTTTCCCAAACGCCGGGACCGTTTACCTCGGCGTTTCGGTTCGCGTCGGATCTCGATGTCATCATTTGGAGGTGCGTTTCCACGGGATTCGGATGAATTCATAGTTTTATTAACAGTGCTTCCCTGACGGCTTCGCAACGGCTCGGCCCCCAGTACTGTCCGCAAATCAGACCTTTCAGATATGCCCAAGAGCTTGCAGAAACTTCATGGCGGTAGCATGACGGACAGGCGACATTTCTGTGAAATCTGCGCGCGTCATTTGTTATTCGTCCGAAACTAACAACCGGATTCCCTTTTTTAATTCCCAGACGCGCAAAGCCATCAGCACAAGGCTGCGGGTGCGACTGAGCGTCCCGGCAGCCGCCCGGCGTGGTTCCTCAGTGCTGAACGGTGTATCGTTGACCGGCGTCGTTTCGCGCCCGATCGGGCGGGGCTTGCCGGACTGTTTCAGCCTCTGAGGCGGGCGGAATCCAAGTCCTGAGACATCATGCGAAATGCGTTGGCAACTTGCAAGCCAGTCGGAATTTTCGAAGCCAATCCGCAAGGCCTATGCATTGAGGAAGTCAGGAAAATGGCTGGGTAAACACGGTTATGGGGGGTTATTTTTCTCAGTAATTCTACGCGACCGTCGATTGGCGAGCCCGTGCTGATGGACCAGATTCGACACATCCAAACATCTTCATCGCTTCTCCCAGCTAACAGTGGTATAGTCGCGGCTATGGCAAACCCAAGTAAGGCATTTTCACGTCGGGCTCCGGACATTATTACCGAGGAATTGGTGGCAGTCTTTGCCAGCAAGGCTTCCTTTGAATTCAAGCCCCTTTTTGATGTCGTGTTCACCAATCTCCGCGCCCGCAACGCAGCCAGCGGCGGTGAAGAGATGCTCCGTCTGCGTTCTTACGAGAAACTGCAAAGCTTGGTCGACCGTGGCGCGGTGAAGAAAACCGTCACCGGCACGGTTAAAAAATATAAGGGCGTGGCCGCTCCGCTGAGCGTTTTGAGCGCTGAACTTCAGGAGGCGCGTCTGGCTTGGAGCCAGCGGGCGGTGGCGACGGCTGCTGCAGCCGCAGCCTGATCTGCATCTCACCAACCGTTGTATTTTTCCGCGCGGCGCTCCGGTGGTCCTGGTGCGCCGCTTTTTTTAGCGTTTCGGCCGGGCGGGAGGGACCGCGCAGGCGGTGTTGCGCACCCGCTCGTAACTATACTTCGCGAGTGTCAGCGGCTCTGCTCGTCGATCGAGAGCAGGTGCTGGAGCAAGCGTTCCCGCCGCTCTCTCTCCAAGGGTCCCCTTCGGCCGCCGCGATCAATTGCCGCAGTTCTCCTCGGTTTGCGCCCGGGTCTCGTTCTTGAACGAAAGCAGAGCCAGGCCTGCCAGCGGAAAACGGTCAAATGCCTCTGCCAGAAAGTCCCGCGTCGGTGGGCTGTGACGCAGATGGAAGCGAATGGTCTGCTCCACTCCGCGGATGGGATATTGCGGACAAGGCGCCGAGTGGATGATGGCCAACGCCAGATTATCGAGAAGCAATTCGGCCATCGCCTTCACCTCGTCGCTGCTCGCCCGGTCGCCTTCCGCCCACGCAGTGTATTTACAGAAATAGGGACGTAGATACGGCTTCTCTACGAGGATGCCGAGGGGTTCCGAGGCTGCAAGCATCGCGCGCTGGACGAGCTGGATCTCGGGCTGTTGGCCGGCGTTCTCCAGCATGCGCCGGGTCGTTTCCAGTTTCTCCCTGGTGGAGCGGAGCTGGCGCAGTGGAAGCTGCTCTATTATGGTTAATAAAGAACAGCAACCCAAACAAAAGACCATCCAAATGACCGCTACCTTTTCCAGCCCGATGTCACTTGAAGCTCCCAACGCCTTCGCCGCTCAGCTCAAGACCGTCCTTCTCGAACCGCTCATCGTCGTGGCGGCCTGCATCTTCTGGGTCATGGTCCTGCCGGTGACTGGACTCTTCTGCGCCAGCGTCGCGGTCTATGACAAGCTCGCTTCTCTGAACGCGCCGAAACTTCGCCTGCCGGATCTGCGCCACACCGCGGTCAATAATCCTCTCGTCCTCCGCCGTTCCGCAACGCCCAAGGCTGGGGAAACTGCGACGTCCGCTCGCGCCCACGCCGCTCAGGCATAAGGCTCCCCCGTGCCGCACGCGTCGCTTGTCAGCTCGACGCTGAAAGACGGCGAATCCCAGCCCAGCCTTCCCCAGCAAAAATCGACGGTCGCTGGTCGAACCTGCTCGACCTCCGGCCCGGCAATCGCCAATCTGAAATCGATCCGGTGAAAGCAGGCGCAACAACTGTTCTCCGAACCCGGCGAAATCGGGTCGATAAGGACGTGCCCCATGCCAACGGATAAACCCGATCCCAAAAACCCCGAGACGAAGGAACCGAAGCGCGAGCTGCGCGACCTCTCGCCGAAGAAAGACATCAAAGGCGGCGCCCAGCGACCCGACCGAAGTGAGAAGCGAGCCCCCGGGCCGATCGGCGAGATCGACTTCATGAACTGGGATTAACCTCCCCGGCCTCACGATCACTCCATCACCCCGCGACAACGCACCGACCCGCAACGGCAAGGCCGACCCGGATGCTGCGACGGCGTGTAATCGAGCGTGATCTCCTCCCCCGGCTCAATCGTCCGAAGCGCGTGGAAGTACAGGCGGCCTTGCGCGATCCGGCTGAAACTGTTCGGCGTGCACGAGTGATTAATGAACGCGGTCGGGCCGCCACTACGGCTCGCATCGATACTCCAGCGCTCGTCGATCTCGCAAATACTGATCCGCCCACCGCGCTCGACCCGTCGCCGCGCCTCGCGCGCTCTGATCTTGTCCCCGACGAACTCGCCGAACTTCTTCCGGGCCGGCAGCCGGACGAGAGCGAAGCAGCCCTGGCGATCGATCGACGATCGTTTGACGAGCAGCTTTTCCTCGGTGGGCATGGCCGGTCACTTTTCGGGCAGAATACGAATTGATCAACTGATTCAATCCGGGCCATGGTCGCGCATGCGTTACGATGTGGCGGTGGCGGGGCTCGGCGGAATGGGCAGCGCCATTCTCGCCCATTGCGCCCGGCGCGGCGCCACCGCCATCGGCCTCGAGCAGTTTGCCCGGGGCCACGAACTCGGGTCTTCCAGCGGCCGCAGCCGCATGATCCGGAAAGCCTACTTCGAGGATCCCGCATATGTGCCGCTGCTCCTCCGTGCCTACGATCTTTGGCGGCAGCTCGAGGAGGAAACCGGCGACCAGCTCCTGCGCATCAGCGGCCTGCTCATGGTCGGCCCGGAAAGCAGCGAAATCATCGCTGGCGCGAGCCGGGCCGCGCGGGAACATTCCCTACCCCTCGAACTATTCGACGCGTCCGGAATCCGGGCCCGCTACCCAATGTTGCGCGTCCTCGACGACGAAGTCGGCGCCTACGAACCTGACGGCGGCGTGCTCACGCCGGAACGCGCGATCCAGTCGCACCTCGACGTCGCGGCCGCAGCCGGCGCGGAGATGCGTTTTGAGGTGGCCTTGGAAAATTGGGAAGCCACTTCCGAGGGCTTCGACCTCCACCTTGCCGACGGCACCCGCGTGCAATGCCGCACCCTCGTCCTGTCGTTAGGCCCGTGGTTCAAGCAAACGCTCGAGAGCCTCGGCATCCCGATCCGGGTGGAGCGCAATGTCCAGGCCTGGTTCGATTCCGATTCCGACGCCTGGCGCGCGCCGGGGTTCCCGCCTTTCCTGCTCGAGCGTGCCGTGCTTCCGGCGCCCCTCTACGGTTTCCCCGATTTTGGCGAGGGCGTGAAGATCGCTTTCCATTCCCATGGCGACGCGACCGAGGCCGCGCGCGTCGTGCGCGAGATCGATCCCGCGCGCGACATCGACCCGATCGTGCGCGCGACCGAGCCTTGGATGCCGGGCGCGGCCACCACCCTCCGCGCGGCCAAAGCCTGCCTCTACACCCTCACGCCCGATGGCCACTTCGTCGTCGACCGCCATCCCGAGCATCCCGGCCTCGTGCTCTGTGGCGGATTTTCCGGCCACGGCTTCAAGTTCGCTCCCGTCATCGGTGAGATCTGCGCCGGCCTCGCGCTCGAGGGCCGTTCGCCGCACGACATCAAATTCCTTTCCCTGGGCCGCTTTGCCTAACGAAGAGGCGCGGGTCAATGCGATTCGCGCCTCCCGCCATCTCGGGCTAAAAAAGGAAGCATGGAAACCAGAGCGTAGTTTGCCGAGGAACAATCCGATTCGGGCGAATTCGAGCGGCAGGAAGACGCCTTTCGCGCATGGGTCACCGCCGACCACTCCACTCTCTTACCCGCGGTCGCCGATCGCTATCATCTCTATGTCTCCCTTGCCTGTCCCTGGGCCAGCCGCACCGTCATCGTCCGGCACTTGTTAGGCTTGGAAAAGGTCATCGGCCTCACCGTCGTGGACCCGGTGCGCGACCAGCGCGGCTGGGCTTTCCGCGACGGCCCCGGCTTCCGCCAGGACCCGGTTAACTGCTTCGCCTTTCTCGCCGAAGCCTACCGCGCGACCGATCCCGCGAGTCACGGTCGCGTCACCGTCCCCATCCTTTGGGACAAGGTCGCGGGCCGCATCGTCAACAACTCCGAGGACATTAGCCGCATGCTCGCTGCCGTTTTCCGCCCGCTCGGGACGCGTCAGGTCGATCTTTTCCCGGCCGACATCGCCGCGGAGCAGGCCGAGCTTTCGCAATTCATCTATGAGCGGAGGCGTTTACCGGGCCGGCTTCGTCACCCGCCAGGGCGCCTATGAGCAGGCCTGCCGCAGTCTTTTCGACGCGCTCGACCAGCTCGAGACTCGCCTAACGACGAGTCGCTATCTTTTCGGGCAGCGCATCGTGGAGAGCGACTGGCGCCTCTTCTGCACCCTCATTCGCTTCGACGCCGTCTATTCCGTCCATTTTAAATGCAGCCTGCGGCGCATCCTCGATTATCCCCCCCCATGCAAGGTTATCTCGCCGATCTCTACCAGCAGCCGGGTATCGCCGCGACGGTCGATTTCGACCACATCAAGCGCCACTACTACATGACGCACGAAGCCATCAATTGACCCGGCTCGTCCCACTCTCCGCTCCTCATCACCGCGAGCGACTGTCGGCTTAGCGCAACCCGACACCGGCGGCTCAACGCCCTTCGAGCGTAGTTGACGAGTCGGCGACGCTTCGTTAGAACGCAACTTATGGCGAACATCCATCTCAATCGCGGCGGCAACTCACTTGGTATTTTCTCGGAAGAGGAAGTGCGTGAGGGCCTGGCCAGTGCACGGTTTCTCGGCACCGATCTCGGCTGGCGCGAAGGCATGCCCAGCTGGCTTCATCTCGCCCAATTTCCGGAGTTTGCCGGCTCCACACCCACGGGCGCAACAGCCGGCCCTCTGGCCAGTGTTGCGCCCGGCGGCACCCCAGTCCCCCGCACCGGTCTGCCTTGGGATCGCCGGCAGGAACTTGGCTTTTTCACCGCCTTCTTCGAGACCCTCAAACTCGTCCTGCACAGCCCGGCGGAAGCCTTCACGGCCATGAAGACCGAGGGTGGCCTGGCCGACCCGCTGATCTACGCGATGATCGGCGGCAGCATCGGCTGGCTCTTTTACTTCATCTTCAGCCTTTTCCTCGGCTCGTTAGGCATGATGAGCGACCACAACGTCCTCGCCGGCGTCATGGGCGTGGGGATGGGCGCGATCTTCATGCTCCTCTTCATCCCCATCGCCCTCGCTTTCGTTCTCTTCCTCAGCTCGGCGATTATTCATCTCTGCCTCTATCTCGTCGGCGGCGCCACCCGCACCTTCGAGACCACTTTTCGCGTCGTCTGCTACTCTCTTGGCTCGACCTATCCGCTCATGATCGTGCCGGTCTGCGGCGGCGTCATCGCCAGCATCTGGGGACTGGTGGCGGAAATCATCGGCCTCGGCCGGGCGCACGAAACCACCACCGGCAAAGCCGCACTCGCCGTTTTTCTCCCCCTCATCGTTTGTTGCGGCGGCGGCGTCCTTTTTGCGATCCTGTTTGGAATCGGCGGCGCGCTTCTCAATCGCTGATGCCCCGCTCCGCCCCATGCAGACCCAGCGCCGCCCGCTCGCCCCGCAGGAGACCGACCACGAACTGGTCTGGCTTTTGGTGTCGTTAGGCGGATTCGTTGGCGGCGCGCTTTGGTTTGCGGCCCGCCTTCCGCTTCCGCACTGCGTCTTTCACGAGCTCACCGGCTGGCCCTGTCTCACCTGTGGCGCGACCCGCGCCGCCGTCCAATTTCTCCACGGGCACTTCGCCGCATCTTTTCTCTATAACCCGCTCGCCTTCCTCGCCTACGCCGGTCTGGCGCTCTTCGATGTTTACGCGCTCGGCGTGCTCCTGACCCGCGGACCGCGGTTCCGGCTCAATCATTTCTCGCGCGCGGAGAAGAGCTGGATTCGTTGGGCGATAGTGCTTGTCCTCGGCGTCAACTGGATCTACCTGCTCGCAGCTCATCGCGTGTAGAGGGATTGATATCCCTAGAAGGCGCGTGCCGTAAAACTTTAGGACGTCAGCTGCTCAATACATCTCTACGGGCGAACGTTTGCCGTCTTCTACGCTAAGCTCGCTGGCTTGCTCTTCGCCCAAAACGGTGACGCGCAGGTCCCAGATTTCTTCGTTGACCGCGCAGAAGGCGCTCTCGGTAAAGGGCGCGGGCGGGGCGAGCTTTGCTTTGCTTTGCGCGATGCTGGCCAGGGCACGGTCGAGGTCAGCTTTCGGAAGCTTGTCGAGATAGCCGTGCGCTTCTTCGATCGCCCGGACGCGGTGGCAAATCATCGCCAGGTCGTTCCCGGCGGTGATGGCGCGCCGAATGGTTTCCTCGAGGCCGTACTCGTTCAGGATCGCGCCCATGTCGAGGTCATCGGTCATGACGAGGCCGTCGAAACCGAGCTCGCCGCGGAGAAGGTCGGTCACGATGCGACGGGAAAGGGAGGCGGCGGTCTTTTGCACTTCTAGCGACGGATACCAGCCGTGGCAGATCATCATGCTGTCGACGCGGTGGATGAGGGCGCGGAAGACGGCCAGCTCGTGGTTGTCGAGCTCGGCCCGGATGCGCTCGATCACGGGGAGATCGTGGTGGGCGTCGATCGTGGCGGCGGAGTAGCCGGGGAAATGTTTCCCGCAACTCAGGATGCCCTCGGCGCGGAGGGCGTCGTTGAAGACGCCCGCCAGCCTAACGACCTCGGCGACGGCGCGCCCGTAGCAGCGACCGCGGAGCGAGTTGTCCGCTTCGTCGTCGAAGGAAATGTCGAGCACGGGGCAGAGGTCGAGGTTGAAGCCAAAAAGGCGGAGGAGCCGGCCGGTGAGCTGGCCGTGGCGCCGGACGAGATCGAGGTCGCCTTTATCGCGGAGCTGCTGCGCGTTAGGCGGCTCGCTCCCGATGAGGCGGAGCCGGGAGACGCGCCCGCCCTCCTGGTCGATCGTGATGATGGGCTCGATCGCGCACAGGTCGCGCAGGTCGTCGATCAATTTTCGCAGTTGCGGCCCGCTCTCGATGTTGCGGCCGAAGATGATGAAACCGCCCGGCTGCACTTTGCGAAAGAGGGCGGCGGTTTCGCGATCGATTTCCTTGCCGGGCACGCCGGTGAGGAGCAATTGACCCGTTGAAGCGCTCTCCATAACGTCGGACCTTAGAAGCGATGTCGGACCCGCGAAACAAAAAATGGATCGTTAGGCTAATCGCGCTCTGCTTTTGCGCGGCGAGCGCACAGGGCGCGGTGGAGCTCGGGATCGATGTCCTCTCGAGCCACGACTACACACTCCTCACGGGGAAGCGGGTGGGATTGATCACGAATCAGACGGGCGTGAATGCCGCCGGGACAAAGACGCGCCTGCTTCTGAAGAAACATTGCAACCTCGTCGCGCTCTACACTCCCGAGCACGGGCTCGACGGGACCGAGAAGGCCGGCCGTTACGTCAAGAGCCGACGCGACCCGCTGACCGGCGTGATCGCACACTCGCTCTACGGCCCGACGCGCAAGCCGACGCCGGAGATGTTGCGCGGGATCGATGTGTTGGTCTTCGATCTGCAGGATATCGGGTGCCGCAGCTACACCTACATCAGCACGATGGGGCGCTGCATGGAGGCGGCGAGCGAGAACAAGATCCCTTTCGTGGTGCTGGATCGGCCAAACCCGGTCGGCGGTCTCCGGATCGAGGGTCCCTCGGTTGAGCCGCGCTGGCGTTCGTTCGTGAGTGAATTTCCGATCCCGTATGTGCATGGGCTGACGGTGGGCGAGCTGGCCCGGATGGTGAATGGAGAACACTGGGCGGGGCCGCAATGCGATCTCACGGTGGTGCAGATGCACGGCTGGCGCCGAGGGATGACCTGGGAGGACACCGGGCTGCGCTGGATCGCGAGTTCGCCCAATATTCCGCGGGGTGATTCGCCGTTCTACTACATCGCGACGGGGCTGGTCGGCGAATTGAGCGGGCCGGAGTCAGGAATCGGTGGACCGCGGCCTTTCGAGAGCATCGCGGCGAGCTGGCTGGAGGCCGGGAGTTTTACCCGCTACCTGAATGGCCTCGATACGCCGGGGGTGGAATTCCGTCCCTATCGCGACGGCCGTTACCAAGGCAGCAGCATGAAGATTTCGCCCGAGGCGCGGACGAATCTGACCGGCCTCGGGATTTACATGCTGGCGGAAATGAACCGGCTCAGCCAGCCCGACATGTTCCGCCGAACGAGCGCGAGTAAACTCGACATCTTCTACAAGGTCTGTGGCGGGACGTTCATCCAGGCCCAGGTGCGCGAGGGCAAGTCGCCGCGCAGCATCATCGCGAGCTGGCAGCCTAACGAGCGGGAGTTTGAACGCCGGCGTGCTAGATACCTGCTTTACTGAGACGCGCTTGAAAAAAATCGGCATCTACGGGGGGAGCTTCGATCCCATCCATCACGGCCATCTCATCCTCGCCCGCGAAGCGCTCGAGATGTTAGAGCTCGCGGAAGTGATCTTCGTGCCAGCCGCGCAATCGCCGCACAAGCCTAACGACGAGCCGGCCAGCGCCGAGCTGCGCTGGGAAATGCTGGCGGCCGCGATCGAGGGCGAGAGCGGTTTCTCCGCTTCACGCTGGGAGATCGATCGCCCCGCGCCCTCCTACTCGATCGAAACGGTGGAAGCCTTGCGCGCCGCGAAACCGGATGCAGAATTCCACTTCCTGATCGGCCAGGATAATCTGCCGAAGCTCGGCACGTGGCACCGGGCCGACGATCTTGCGCGGCTCGTGCACTTCGTGGTCCTCGATCGCTCCGGGGCGGAGATTGAATATCCCTACCCGGCGGTGCGTCGGAGGATCGATATTTCGGCGACCACGATCAGAAATCGAGTTGCCAGCGGCCAATCGATTCATTATCTCGTGCCGGAGGCGGTCGAGCGAATCATCGCCCGCGAGAAGCTTTACCAAGGACTAAACAAATCACACCTGAAGAGCTAGCGAAAGCCTGCGCCGTCTTCGCCTCGGACAAAAAAGCGGAAGACATCGTGGTCCTCGATCTGCGCGAGATCTCGACCTTCACGGATTTCTTCGTCATCTGCTCGGGAACGTCGGAGCCGCATCTGAAAGCGATCGCCGGCGAGATCGAGGGGCGGCTGCGGACGGATCACGACGTGCGCCCGGCGGCGGTGGACGGATTTCCAACGAGCCAATGGATCGTGCTCGATTACCTGCAGGTTATCGTGCACGTCTTCCACCACGAGAAACGCGACTTCTACGCCCTGGAAGATCTCTGGAGCGACGCCCCGCGACTCGAAGTCGAGGGCGTGTAGCTGTGAGGTCACCGGAGCGAAAACTTTTCGCCCTGGCCTAACGGCACGCGCGCTTCGCCAGGCGAAGCTTCTCCCCTCGCGGCCTTACGGCTTCGACGGACTGGCCGGAGGCGCCGGCGACATCTTGGCCTTCGGCGTCATCGCGGCACCGGGCGCACCGGCCGGCTTGTTCGAATCGTAGGTCGCTGGTTTCGCCGGGGATCCATCCGCGGCGGTTGCCGGGACGATCTCGAGCAATTCCACGTCGAAAAGCAACATCGCGTTCGGTCCGATGTCGGACCCCGCGCCACGCTCTCCATAGGCGAGTTCGTTCGGGATAAAGAGCTGGTATTTCGAGCCGACTTTCATCAGCTGCAGCGCTTCGGTCCAGCCCTTGATCACCCGGTTCACCGGGAAGGTCGCCGGTTCACCGCGCTTGTAGGAGCTGTCGAATTCCGTCCCGTCGATCGTCGTTCCGCGATAGTTCACTTTCACGGTATCGGTCGCTTTCGGAGTCGGGCCGCTTCCTTCTTTCAACACCTTGTATTGCAGGCCGCTCGCGGTCGTCTTGACGCCTTCCTTGCCCTTGTTTTCCTCGAGGTATTTTTTGCCCTCGGCGGTGTTCTTCTCGCCGGTCGCTTTCTTTGACGTTGCCTGTTTCTCGGTCATGTCTTTTTGGAACGCCGCCATCGTGGCTTTCATTTCCTCGTCGGTCAGAAGTGCTTTGGTCCCGCTCAAGCCGTCCTGGATTCCCTTGTTCAAGAGCTCCGGGTTGACGTCGATCAGCTGGCGTTTCAGTGTGGTGCCGATGTCGAGGCCGATGCTGTAGCTGACTTTTTCTTTTTGGTCTTTCAATTGAGTGTCGGCTGCCAGAGCGAGGGACGCGAACGCGAGCGAAGTGGCAACGATGAAAAGGGATTGTTTCATAAATAGAGTTGGTAAACCTGAATGCGACCGGCCCAGTCTTTGGTCCGCCGCGCTCAATCCATCCATGGTGAACGCGCCCGCGTCAAGCGCGCACAGGACATCCCCGTGCGGAGCCCGGCCGCGCCGTAAAACCGCCGCGCTCGCCGTCGCTCTGGGCGCTCTTCTTCTCCTTCCCGCTTCCGGCGCGGTCTCGCTTTCCCATCCCGAGGCGGTCCGGATCGGCCGCAAAATCTGGCAGAACGAATGTGGCGGGACGATCGCCGGCCTCACCTCTTGGAACACGGGCGAAAACTTTGCCTCCCTCGGGATCGGGCACTTCATCTGGTACCCGGCTGGCGCGCGCGGGCCGTTCGAGGAGAGTTTCCCCGCGTTCGTGCGCTTCGCGCAGAAGCGCGGCGCGAAGTTGCCTGATCTTTTGCTCGGGCGAAAGAGCGAGGCCTGCCCGTGGAATTCGCGAACCGAATTTCGCGCCGCGGAGGCGGGCGCGCCGATGAAACAGCTCCGCACTTTTCTCGTCGACACGATCGATCTCCAGGCGGAATTCCTCGTCCAGCGACTGCGCGACGCGCTGCCCAAGATGTTGGCGGCGGCGCCGGCGGACGAGCGCGGCTCGATCGAGACGCAGTTCAACCGCGTCGCAAGCAGCGCGCAGGGCAGCTACGCGCTGGTCGATTACGTGAACTTCAAGGGCGAAGGCGTGCTCGAGACCGAACGCTATGAAGGCCGCGGCTGGGGCCTGCTCCAAGTGCTCGAAGGCATGTCGGGCCGCGGCGGCGACGCGAACCGCGACTTCGCCGACTCGGCGGCGCGCGTTCTGCGCGTGCGGGTCAAGAATTCTGCGCCGGCCCGGAATGAGGCGCGCTGGCTGCCCGGCTGGCTGAATCGCGTGGCGACTTATCGTTAGGCCACGGAGCGGACCGCGCGCCAACGCAGGGCGAGAAAAACGCCTAGGGCGTGTTAACACTATCGGAGTGCCTCGACGATGAGGGCAAAGTGGATGAATGCTGTGAACATCACATCGAGTTTATCGAAGCGGGAGAAGATGCGCCGGAAGCCCTTGAGTCTACGGAAGAGTCGCTCGACTTCGTTGCGCCGACGATACATGGCGCGGTCATATTCCCAAGGTGAAATCCGGTTCGGGTGCGGTGGCACAACCGGCGTGAAACCAAGTTCCAACGCCAGTTGGCGGGTTTCGTCCCCTTCGTAGGCCGAATCCATAATGAGATGGCAGGCGATGGGGGTTGGCCCCCTTCTTTTGAGCAGTTCGCGGCCCTGGGGCGCGTCGCCGGCCTGGCCCGGCGAGAGCGCGAAACTCAAGGCGCAGCGAGCATTCGCGGCAACCAGATGAATCTTGGTCGTCCAGCCGCCGCGGGATTTGCCGATTGATTGCGGGCCGTTTTTTTTAAAGCTCCCGTGCCATCGGGATGCACTTTCACGATCGTGCTGTCGAGCGAGACCGTCTCCAGCTTGATCTGGATAATCTGTTCTTGTTGCAGCCGGGCAAACATCCGGTCCAGGACCCCGGCTTTGCTCCAGCGATTCATCCGTGTGTAGATGGTGTGCCAATTGCCCAAGCGTTTTGGCAACCCGCGCCATTTACACCCTTGCTCGGCCACATGCAGGATCGCGTTAATGACTTCCAAATTCGTTAGGCTGACGTTGCCGCGCTGCCGCGGCAAACAGTCTTCGATCCGACGGTACTGCTCTTTGGTAATTTCCATTACCATCATTTATCGGCAATACGAGCAAACGTCAATTAGTGTTAACACGCCCTAGGGCGGTCGCGAATATCATGAGCCAGCCGCGACCCGCGGTGTCGCTCTGCGGCGGCGGCGCGAGCGCAACGAGCGGCGCTTCCCAGAGCGTTACGCCCTTGGCATCGAGCGCAATCACGCGCAGCATGTGGAGCTGTTTCGGCGCGAGTCCGCTGATCTGCGCCCACACGGAATCGCCCGCGGTGGCGATCTCAGGCGGACTCACTAATTGCCATGTCGTCTGCAATTCGCCCGCTCCATCGAGGGAGAGGAAACGCTCATCGATTTGATATTTCGCGCAAAGCCATCGACGGTGGCTCCTTCCGCGCCCTCATTTTCATAGAGGATCGTGGCGCGATTATCGCTCAGAAGACGCAGGGCGGAGAGCTTTCCATGCTGCGGACTTTTCACAATTACAAACGAGAGGGTGCCGGCGCCGCCGTAATGGCCGCGCAGGCCAATCGTAACGCTTTGCCCTCGCCGGACTTGCGCCTGCGCCGCGTCGGCCTGTGGCGAAACCGATCCCGGCAGGCTGATATCCGCCCGCAGGGATACACTGGCCGTGAGGAAAAGGATGGCGAGCGGAGAGACACATCTCTGGAGGCACAGGCGCATCGGGCGCGAGCGTCGCGCAATCGGCCGGCGGTGGCAAATCAACCCGCGCCGTGCGACCGTGCCAGCCAATTTGCGCGTTGCCAGCAGGCGGCAAATTGTTCATTTTGCTCCCTTTACCGCTGGAATTGCCACACCCACTGATTTTTGTGATCGCCCGGTTTTTTAAACTCCTTGCTCTGCTCGGCATCGTCGCGCTCACCGGCGTCGACCTGCCCGCGCAGGTCCCGCGCTCCGGGTATCGTCCCTTCACGACGCGCCCCACTCCTCGCCCACAGGTCCGGCCCCGGCCGCAGATGAAACGCGCCACGGAGCTGATCAATCGCCAGGAACCGATCAATGTCTCTCCGCGCCTTCTCGATCGCCTGACCCCGGACAACTCGCGCGTTCGCGTCTCACTCTCCAAGCAGCGTGCCTATCTCCTGCTCGGCGACGAAGTCGTGATCGACTCACCCATTTCCTCAGGGAAACGGGCCCGCCCAACCCCGCCAGGCAGCTACCGGGTCTTGGAAAAGGAGCAAGATCATCGCTCCAACATTTACGGCGATTTCGTCGACGCCTCCGGCCGGGTCGTGCGTCGCGGGGTGAGTAGCCGGATCGATTCCGCGCCGAGCGGAACACGTTTTGTCGGCTCACCCATGACCTGGTTCATGCGCCTGACGGATGCTGGTGTTGGCATGCACGTGGGTTTTTTGCCCGGGTACGCGGCGTCGCACGGTTGTATCCGGATGCCCTCGGCCGCGGCGGAAATATTCTACAACCACGTCAAAGTGGGGACGCCGGTGATGGTCGACGACTAGGTTTCCGCCAGACGTTCGCGTAAAAGATTGAGCGCCATCTGGGTCGCGAGCTGCTTGAACGTTTCGCGATCGGTCGGAAAAAAGAGGTGCCTGACGACGGTGGGCCCGCCCCCGGCAAGCGCGACATAGGCTGTCCCGACCGGCTTGGCCTCGCTCCCGCCGCCCGGGCCCGCGATGCCGGTCGTGGCCAGCGCGAAGGTTGAGCCAGCCCGCCCGCGCGCGCCTTCCGCCATGGCAGCGGCGACGTTTTCGCTGACCGCGCCGTGCTCCGCGATCGCGGCTGGCGGGACGCCGAGCGCGGAGATTTTCGCCTCATTCGCATAGGTGACATAGCCCGCCAGGAAAACCTCCGAAGCCCCCGGCACATTCGTCAGGCGATGCGCGAGGAAACCGCCGGTGCA
>JBBSLW010000006.1:0-36632 GCA_038233495.1 Chthoniobacterales bacterium
GAGCATCAATTTTATCTTCTAAAATTCCGGTCCCGCTGATCTCATGGGTGTAGGGCAAATTCTGCAGGTCGTATAGGGCCTTTGCGGACACGTTCATCCGCCGTGTGCTTTACATGCTGACCGGAGGTGAGCCGCGTCCTTTCCCCGTAACACGCCGAGGATCTCCGCCAGCACGCTGATGCAATTTCGACGGGAATCCGCGCCGATATCGAGTCCGATCGGCGCATACACCTTGTCCAAAGCGTCTTCTGAGACCCCCTGCTCTCGTAGCCAGCCAAATACTCGTCAGCCTTTGCGCCGGCTCCCGATCATTCCAAGGTAACCCGCTCCCTTGGTCCGCAATGCCCCCCAGAGGGCGTACCGGTCCAGCTCATGATTCCTGCTCACGATCACGATCGCTTCGTCGGCGGCCCAAGCCCGGCTGACCAAGAAATCGGCCGCGCTCGTCGTGGAAATCCGCGCGACCGGCGGCGGCAACTCGTCCAATTGTTCCGTGCGATCTTCGATCACGGTGACGCCCAATCCGCAATCGGCCGCGAGGCGGGCGATGGCCTGCGCGCAGTGCCCGGCTCCGACGAGAAAGAGTCCTTCGCGAAGCATTTGCGGCTCGATCAGGACCGTCGCTTCGCCGCCACAAATGGCTCCGAAGGAAGCGGGATCGTTCTCGTGCAGTGGAAACGTCTTCAGCTCCGTCCGCTTTTCCCGCAGGCAGGCGAGCGAATCCGCGACCACAAGGGCCTCGAAGCGGCCGCCCCCGATCGTTCCACTCGTCAGGCCAGTGTGATAAAGAGCATCTTCGCGCCGGCCGCGCGCCGGACGGAACCTTTCGTCTCCGCGACGGTGACGAGCGCACAAAGCTGCCGCGCCTGGCGGGCGGCGCGCAATTCCTCGAGCAGGCTGTCGGTCATCGCTCGTCCCGCGATGCGCGCGATTACCCGGGCGTTTTCCTCGGCATGGAAAGCGAGCTGGCCAAGATCCGGACCGGGAAAGGAAAAGCGGTCGACGGGCACGCCCCGGGTTTGCGCGGGAAAACCTGAATGCCTACGCGCTCGCCGGAGTGCGCTCCGACCACGAGAGCACCGAGCTGGAGGAAGCGCGGGAGAAGCTGCGGCTCGGGCTGCATCTGCTCATCAGGGAAGGAAGCACGGAGCGAAATCTCGAACACATCATCGCGCTCGTGACGCCGCAAAATTCCGCCAATTGCTCTTTCGCGACCGACGACAAACTGGCGGGCGACCTCGCGCAGGAAGGCCATCTTGATCATTCCATTCGGCGCGCGATCGAGCTCGGAATGGCGTCGATGACCGCGATCCAGATGGGATCGATCAACACCGCGCGGCATTGCCGATTGCGCAATCACCTCGCAATCGCGCCGCGTTTCTGGGCCGACTTCCTGGTGCTCGATGACCTCGAGAAATTTCGGTGTGCGGCAGGTTTACAAAAAGGGCGTGCTCGTGGCGGAGGACGGAAAATACCTGGCTGCAAATGTGCCGCCGGTGCCGCAGCCGCGGAGCACGATGAACCTGCGTTACCGCGCACCGGAAGACTTCGTGGTGCGGGCGGACGGTGAGAAGGCGATCAAGGTGATCGAGATCGTGCCGAACCAGATCATTACGAAATCGGTCAGCGAGAAACCCAAAGTGCATCAGGGCGCGATCGTCGCGGACACGGCGCGCGACATTTTGAAACTGGTCGTGGTGGAGCGACACCGCGCGACGGGCAATGTCGGCGTCGGATTCGTAAGGGGATTCGGCCTGTAATGCGGCGCGCTCGGGTCGACCGTGGCGCACGACGCGCATAACGCAGTGGTGGTGGGGACGAACGACGACGACATTATCGCGACGATCAGGGCGCTGGAGGAATTGCGCGGCGGCCAGATCGCAGTCGTGGCGGACAAGGTGCTGGCGGCGCTGGCGCTTCCGATCGCGGGACTGGTTTCCGACCAGCCGCTGGAGGCGGTGATCGGAAAGATTGCGGCGCTCAATGCCGCCGCGAAGTCGTTAGGCTGCGAGCTTCCCGCGCCTTTCATGTCGCTCTCGTTCCTGAGTCTTTCCCCGATCCCGGCGTTGAAGCTGACGGATCAGGGCCTGGTGGACGCGGTCAAGATGGAGCTGACGAGTCTGTTAGCGGAATAAAGGCCAGGCTTTGGGTGCACAAGTTCGTGCGGCGAGGCGCCGCAACCAGCACCCGAGGCGCGTGCGCTCCCTGGAGCGAAGCGACACGAAGGCTGTTAGTTCAAAGCGCCAGGCTTTGTCAGGCGATGACTTCCCAAGCTGAGACATCGGCCGGAGTGGCGACGGGGAGCTTTTTGTAGAGCAGGCTAAGGTGGGGATCGAAGGGTTGCGCGCCGTATTTTTCCAGGCCTAACGAGTCGCAAAGTTGCTCGAGTTCCGGTTTGGAATCGAAACGGACAAAAAGTGTCTGGGTAAATTTCGCGGTGAAATCGACGCCTCTGACCGGCAGTTCAATCGGGGCGGCGATGAGTCCGGCCAGGGGCCGTTCCGGTTCGCCTCCAGAATCGGGGACGACGGCCATGGTCAGGTGAGGGTCGAAAATCGGCGCGTCGAACTGCGCGGCCAATCGGCTCGCCGCGGCCTATGCAACGCCCGATGATTTCGGCCCTGGGTCGGCGCCCTCGCCGAAGATCACGTCAACGGTGGACTCTGCGGCGAATTGGTTTTCACCATCCTGTAAGATCAATTCACCCGGCTGCGCGATGGCGACCGCTTCTGGTATCAGAGCTACTGCCGCACTTTCTGGTGGGAAAACTAGAAAAGCAGACTCTGACCAAAATCATCCAGCGCAATACGCCGATTCCGGGGAACTGCAGGCTAACGTCTTCGTCGTGCCCGACTCGCAGTAATCGCGGCGGAATTCCTTAAGCGTGGCGGCGCATTTTTTAGTGCCGCCACGCTTTTCTGCTTGGCGCGACCGCCCCTGCGTCGTACCTAAGGAGCCCCACCTATGGCCACCAAAACCGAAGAAAAAGCACCCGCCGAAGACAAGCTCATCGCAGCCCGCAACAAGAACCTCGATCTCGCCATTCAACAGATCGCGAAAGATTACGGCGACGGCGCCATCATGCGTCTCGGTGATGAGAAAATCGTCGACATCGACGTCATCCCGACCGGCAATATTCTGATCGATCGCGCCCTCGGCGTCGGCGGTTTCCCGCGCGGACGCGTGGTCGAAGTTTACGGCCCGGAATCTTCCGGCAAAACGACGCTCACTCTCACTGTGATCGCGCAAGCCCAGAAGCGCGGCGGGCTCGCGGCTTTCATCGACGTGGAGCACGCGCTCGACCCGCAATATGCGCGCCGGCTCGGCGTCGACATGGACGACCTGCTCGTCTCGCAGCCGAGCTCCGGTGAAGAAGCGCTCCGGATCGTCGAAACGCTCGTCCGCTCCAACGCCCTCGACGTCATCGTGCTCGATTCCGTTGCGGCGCTGGTCACGAAACAGGAGCTCGAAGGCGAGATCGGCGACGCCACCGTCGGCGCGCAGGCGCGCCTGATGAGCGCCGCGATGCGCAAGCTCACTTCGCTTATTTCGAGGGCCCGCACCTGTTGCATTTTCACGAATCAGATCCGCGAGAAGATCGGCGTCATGTTTGGCAATCCGGAAACCACCCCGGGCGGCAAGGCGCTCAAATTCTACGCCAGCGTCCGGATCGACATCCGCCGGATCGGCGCGATCAAGCAGACCGACGGCGTCGTCACCGGCAACCGCACCCGCGTCAAAGTGGTGAAAAACAAAGTCGCGCCGCCCTTCACCGAAGCGGAGTTCGACATCATGTATAACGAGGGTATTTCCTCGACCGGCGCGCTCCTCGATCTCGCGCTCGAGAAGCAAATCGTCGAGAAACGCGGTTCCTGGATGAGCTACAAAGGCGCCCAGCTCGCACAGGGACGCGACGCTGCAAAGGAAGTGCTCAAGAACGACCGCGCCCTCTACGAAGAAATCGAGATCGCGGTCAAAGCGAAGCTCGACGAAGAGAAAAAGTAATTCGTTAGGCGCTCGCGTTCTTCGCCTGGGTAGCGCGCGCGTCTCGCGTGCTGGTCGACGCGTCCCGCGTCGACGAGCTTTCCTAAGCTGCCAAACTGCACGGGAAGTGGCGTCGTCCGAAAAAGTCGCGAAGGCGGGACGCGTGCGCTACCCGGACGAAATCGTCGTGCCATGAAATCCCCGCCATTCCGCGCTAGAATCACCGCGATGACATCCGCCGAAATTCGCCGGTCCTTTCTCGATTTCTTTCGCGAGAAAAAGCACTCCATCGTGCCGTCGTCTTCCCTCCTCCCCGACGCGCCGAATCTCCTTTTCACCAACGCCGGCATGAACCAGTTCGTGCCCATCTTCCTCGGGCAACAGCGCGCCAGCTACGATCCTCCGCGCGCCGCCGACACCCAGAAATGCATCCGGGCCGGGGGCAAGCATAACGATCTCGACGATGTTGGGCTCGATACCTATCACCACACCTTTTTCGAGATGCTCGGGAACTGGAGCTTCGGCGATTATTTCAAAAAAGAAGCAATCGAATGGGCCTGGGAACTGGTCGTTAGTCGTTGGGGCCTGCCGCCGGCGCGCCTCTACGCCACCGTCTACCGCCCTGGGCCTAACGAACCTTCCGAGTTCGACCAGGAAGCGCACGACCATTGGAAAGTGCTCTTCGAAAAAGCCGGGCTCGACCCCGCCGTCCACATCGTGAACGGCAACAAACAGGACAACTTCTGGATGATGGGCGACACCGGCCCCTGCGGTCCCTGTTCCGAGCTGCACGTCGATCTCACCCCGGCGGGCGACACCGGCGGCGCGCTGGTCAACGCCGGCGACGCGCGCTGCATCGAGATTTGGAACCTGGTTTTCATCCAGTTCAACGCCAACCCCGACGGCACCTTCTCTCCCCTCCCCGCCCGCCATGTCGATACCGGAATGGGCTTCGAGCGCGCCGCCTCCATCATCCAGGGCACGAAAAATTTCACCGATTTCACCGGCATCATATCCAACTACGAGACCGACGTTTTCCGGCCGATTTTCGACGAACTCGAAAAGTTAAGTGGCCGATCGTACCGTTCCACATTGCCAGGCATTCCGGGTAGCGCGGCCGTCCCGGCTGCTGGCGAAGGCGTCCCGCCTCCGCGAACTTTAGAAGACTCGCCCCAGTCGCAGAGCGCTACAAAAGCCAGCGACCAGGAAAAAGTCGACATCGCCTTCCGCGTCATCGCCGACCACATCCGTACCCTCAGTTTCGCCATCGCCGACGGCATCCAGCCGAGCAACGAAGGCCGCGGCTACGTCCTCCGCCGCATCCTACGCCGGGCGGTCCGCTACGGCCGCACCTTGGGATTCCACGAGCCGTTCTTCTACCAGCTGGTTGACGTTCTCGTGCGCACGATGGGCGACGCTTTCCCCGAGCTGCGCAAGCAGCAGGCCAAGGTGAAGGAAACGATCCAGCGCGAAGAAGAATCCTTCAACCGCACCCTCGATAAAGGGATCGCGCTCTTTGAAACCGAGACCGCCCGCCTAACGACCCAGCGCGTCACGGAACGAAGTTCTCCTCCGGGTAGCGCGGCCGTCCCGGCTGCTGGCGAAGGCGTCCCGCCTTCGCGAACTTCCGCCCCCGGCGCTGCCTATGCGAAACGCCGCCTCCCGCATTTCGAACTTCCCTGGGCGATTTATGCCCTGACGATCTCGACCACGCAGCGGCGCGACCTTTCCCCGGCCGCGCGGACCATTGTCCTCGACGCCTTCCGTCATTTTCACAACGTCCGCTACGATCTGCTCGCGGTCAGCGTCCTCCCGGATCACGTCCATGCGCTCCTCCGCCCGCGGCCGAAGGGCGACGACGAAAAGGGCGACCAAATATTCTGGTCCTTAGGTGAATTAATGCAGTCGATCAAATCCTTCAGCGCGCACGCCATCAACAAGACGGAGGGAAAGAGCGGCCCGGTCTGGGACAAGGAACGGTTCGACCGTTACGTGCGCTCCGATCTCGATCTGGAGGAAAAGTTTCAGCATATTCTGCGCAATCCCTGGGACGCGAAGATCGTTTCGCCTAACGAGGAGTATTCCTGGGTGTGGACGCCGGAGGATGAAGTCGGCGCTGGCGAGGAAAGTTCGTCGCGGCGGGACGCCGCGACCAGCACGCGGGACGCGCGCGCTACCCAGGCGTCGGACGCGCCGCGCATCTCTGGGGAGGTCGCTTTTCGTCTTTATGACGAGCAGGGATTTCCGCTCGATCTGACGGAATTGATGGCGCGTGAGCGCGGACTCACGGTCGATGTCGCGGGCTTCGAAAAGCTGATGGAAGACCAACGCGCCCGGGGACGCTCGGCGCAGAAGAAAGAGGTTGTCGCCGTTTCCGACCTCGGCACGAATGAGCCGACGAATTTTCTCGGCTATGAGCACGATCACACGGGCGCCGATGTCCTGGCGGTCGTCGAGGTCGGAGAGAAGCGCGGCGTTATCCTGAATAACTCCGTGCTCTACGCGGAGATGGGCGGCCAGGTGGCCGATCGCGGGGAGATGATCGGCCAATCCGGCTGCTGGAAAATTTCCGATACCCGCAAATCCGGCGACACCTGGATTCACTTCATCGAGGGTGAAACCGCGCCGGTCGTGGGCGAGCATGTCACGCTGCGCTTCGACCGCACCCGCCGCGCCACGATCGAGCGCCATCACACCGTGACCCACCTGCTGCACTGGGCACTGCACGAAGTCGTTAGTCGCGAAGCGACGCAGAAAGGAAGTTACGTCGGTCCCGAGAAACTGACGTTCGATTTCGCGAGCGCCGCCCTGACCAAACCGCAGGTGCGCGCGGTGGAAAAGCTGGTGAACGAGAAGATCGCGGAGAACGCGCCGGTTTCGTGGACGGAAATTCCCTACGCCAAGGCGAAGGAACGCGCCGACATCATCCAGTTCTTCGGCGACAAATACGGCGACCTTGTGCGCGTTGTGCAAATCGGCGGTAGGCCTAATGAGTTGCAGGGTTTTTCGATGGAACTCTGCGGCGGCACCCATGTGCGCACGACAGGCGACATCGGCTCGTTTCGAATCCTGAGCGAAGGCGCGATCGCGGCCGGCATCCGTCGGATCGAGGCGGTGGCAGGAAACGCGGTCCGCGAATGGGCGCGCGCGGAGGCGGCGCGCCAGGACGAGAAGTTCCAGGCTTTGGCGAAGAAGAACCCCGGGCTCGCAGCCCTGCCCGAGCTCGATTCGTCGGAATCGACTGCGCTCCTGGCCAGCATCGATGAGCGCGCCGCCCAGCTCGAGAAGCTTGAGACCGAAGTGCGCGAGGCAGAGAAATCGAACGCCAAGGCCGCGGAAAGCGAATCGCAGAAGAGGGCGGCCGCCATCGCCAAAGAGCTGGCTGGCGGGACCGACGGCCAGGCGGCTTGTGTCGCTTCCGTCCCGGATGCCGATGGCAAATTGCTCGGCGCGGTCGTGGACGCGCTCAAACCCGTTTTCGAGGGTCCGATTTTCCTGGCCGGCGAGAAAGGGGGCCGCGTCGCCCTGATTGCGTCCGTCCCCAAAGCCCAAACGACTCGATTCCAGGCCGGCAAATTGATCCAGGAAATCGCTCCGCTAATCGGAGGCAAGGGCGGCGGCCGTCCCGAACTCGCGCAAGGCGGCGGGAGCGATGCCACCCAGATCGAAGCCGCCCTCGCCAAAGCGAAAGCGCTTCTCGCCTAACGACGGCCTAGGGCAGAACAAAAGTCGCGATCGCGGTGATGGCGAGGGCCGCCGCCAGGACGATGAAGTAGATCAGGCCGCCGAAGAAAAACTTGAAAGTGGTCATGAACCAGCCCTGACCATAGACCTGCCGGATCGAGAGAAAGATCTGCACCAGGATTGCGAGCACAAGAAGCAGGATCAGCGGCGCGCGCAGCCCGGGCGCCCAGCGACTCGCGGCCATCGCGCTCAAGACCATGAGCAGGATGGCAAAGTAGAAAAACGAATGGATGTGCAGGGCGTAGACGAGATGCTCGATGTAGAAGCGGCCCTTGCGCAGGTAGAGAATTTTCAGGACGAGGGCGAAGAGCGGGATGCAAAAGAGCATCATGGTCGAGATGTTGTCCCGGAGCGTGTCGGCGAAAAACTGCAGCTTGGTCCCGTCCTCGCCGAGCTTTGCTTTCACCTGTTGCTCCATCCATTTCTCGAACGGAGTCCGGGTCGCCTTCGGATCATCGAAGACGATCAGTTTCTGCGGTTCTTTTTTCGCCGGGGCGGCGGTCGGCGAGGAGCCAGGAAGCGGTTCGCTCTTTGTTCCGGCCGCCGGGGTTTCCGCCGTTTCAGCGATGGCATCGTTGACCTGCTTGCGCACACTTTCCGGAAGGTCCTGCATCTCCGCCATCGTCTTCTCGATCTCGGCACGGGCTTCCGGCGTTATCTTGCTCTTGTCGATCGTCGGCCCGCTCACCGGGATGAGCCGGGCGGCGAGGAAAAATGCGATGCTCACGAGGAGATAAAGCCGAAGCGGATGGAGGTATCGCGTCCGGCGGCCGGCCACGAATTGATTCGTGAGCCAGCCCGGCTTGAGCAGGAGCAGCCCGATTGTCTTGGTGAACTTCGAATCCCAGTTCAGGAACGACTCCGCGACGTCCGCGACGACGTGGCGAAAAGAGCGCCGGTAATCGACCGCCACCTGCCCGCACTTCGAGCAATACTGGCCGTGCAGCTCGGCGCCGCAATCTTCGCAATGCGTGATCGGCGGTGGCTGAGGCGCGCTTTTTCGCCACCCAAAAATTCCACGCCGTTTCCGCTCCGGCTTTTCGAGGGAAGCGACCGCCGCATCGCCCAGGATCGCGTCCGTCGTTTCGTCTGACATTTTTTCCCCTAACGAAGCGCCGCCCAGACGCGGTGCACGTCGTCGTGGTCCTCGAGCGTCTGGAGAAACTCGCCCACCTGGGTGCGGTCGTCCTCACTCAGCTCGGGGTAATTTTTCGCGAGATAACCGAGTTCGCTCGTCACGATCGTCCAGCCATTCTGGCCGAGCCAGTGCGAGACCGCGTGCAGATCAGTCGGTCCGGTGACAAAGCGCGCCCCGGCCGCGCCCTCGGGAATCTCGGGATCATCGGCATGAGTGAGCGGGGAGAAATCCTGCGCGCCGGCTTCGATCGCGGCGGCTTCGGCGTCCGCGCTGGCATCGGCATGATGCGCCTCGACCAGGCCGACGTGATCGAAAAGGAACTTGTTGCTCCCGGGCGCGCCAAGCTGGCCGCGTTTGAAGAGGACCCGGATCTCGGGCGCAGTGCGGTTTTTGTTATCGGTCAGGATTTCCACGATCACCGGCACCTTGCGCGGCGCGTAGCCCTCGAAAACAATATGCTCGAGCTCGAGTTTTTCGCCGCCGATGCCGGCGCCTTTCTTGATCGCGCGCTCGATCGTGTCACGGGTCACGCTTTGCCGGCGCGCCTTCTCGACCACCGCGAAAAGCCGCGCGTTGCCGGCCGGATCAGCGCCGCCGAGTTTCGCGGCGACCATGATTTCCTTGACCAGTTTGCCGACGGCCTGGCCTTTTTTCAGCCCCGCCACTTCTCGCTTTGCGTGCAACCATTGACGACCCATGCGCCTTTCTAGCCGGAGGGCTCGCCGGTGGCAAGCGGCGCCGGCGGTCGGACTACCAGAGTGCGGCCAACGCCGGCACCACGCCTTCAGCGGGAGCGTAGAGCGGCTGCACGCAAAGGATTCCAGCAAAACTGAAGCGCGGCCCAGAGCAGCCCACCGCAAGATCGCGCCGCCAGTCCTTAAGACGCCAGCCGATGTCGCCGAAATCATCTCCACCAGATGAAGAGCGAAACGGACCGTCTCGAAGATCCGTTCTCCACTAATGCCTGACACTTGCGCCGAAGCACAGCAGAGCGCCCGGAGAAACCGGGCGCGTTGTCGTAATCGAATCGCCCCGACACGGGGTCGAACCGACGCGAACTACGGATTCGGAGTCGCCGTCACCGCCGGCGTCTGCTCGCCCGGCATGGTAATGTCAACGTCCGGAACGTTCACGGTCTCCTTTTCGGTCGTCACCTTGGGGACGGTGACTTCCTTCTTTTCCGAGTCAACGCTGACCTTGGCCGTGTCGACGTCGTACTTGGGCGCCTGGCCATCTTTGACTTCTATTTCAGGCGCCTTCGCTTCCTGGGTTTGCCGCACTCGGCAGGAGGTGAAAGAAAGCGCCGTGAGCGCCACGGTCGCTGCCAGCGCGAGGCGCGGGACGGATGAGGTAAGAGTGATTTTCATAAGTGTTCTCTATGAGATCGTTTATGAAGCCGGAATCGGGTGTATCGAGCAAGCCAAGCCTAACGAGTTGAAGCGACCGCCCCGAAGTTCCGCGTTCCGTGATTCAGACTCCTTATGCGGGAGCAGGATCTCTCGGAAGGACGAGCTTCGTTTGTGAGCGTTAGGGCAGGACAAGCGTGATCAACGCGGTGATGCCGAAGGCGACGCTCAGCAAGACGATGTAAATCAAGCTGCCGAGGAAAAACTTGAAAATGGTCGCGAACCAGTTCTGCCGATAAACATGCCTGGCCAAAAGCAACTGAACAAAGACGGCGCTCCCGAGAAGGACGCAGGCGATCGCGGTGAGCGCAGTCGATTTCAAAGCAAGAAGAAAACCGACGCCAATGATCACGACCGTGCGTAGAAAAACGAAGGCGTGCGTATGCAGATGACCCGGCCGATTCAGTTCTGCGACGACGGCATCGCCAAAGATGAGCGGCGTTTCATCGGACATCGCCGCCAGATTATTCAGAGCGCGGGCCCAAGTCCAATCCCGAGCGGAGGGCGATCAATTCCGCGACCAGAATAAGGCGCCTGAGCCGAGGAGCCCGATGAAGCAAAGCGCGAAGGTATCCTCGATGAAATAGGGATAAGCCATGAGCGCGATCCCGAGCAACATCGGCTTCCAGAGGCTCATGCGCTTGCCGTAGATGAACCCGACAAAGCCGATGCTGCTGAAGATCAGGCCGGCGAAAAGGTTCGCTCCGGAGAAGGGCATGCTTTTGCAGCGAAGCTAAAAGCAGGCCAACAAAGAGGAGCGCCTTTGAAGCGCCCTCGGCGGTCCAAAACCGCCGCGCCTTGGGCAGAAGAGCCCGCGAGCCCGACATCTCTCGAGCGACGGCGCGCCGGTGAAAACAAAGGATTGACCGCCACGCGCGCCGGGTGCAACCATGTCCGCACTTTTCGCTCTCACCGCGAAATAACCAGAAGGAAAGATTCCGTGGCATCCAAACTTTTTCAGACCAAAAGTCCCGAACTCCTGATCCGCGAATCGGAAGCTCCCGAGCGCAAAATGAAGCGCTCGCTCACCGCCTTCGATCTCACCTGCCTCGGGATCGGCGCGATCATCGGCGCGGGAATCTTCGCGCTCGCCGGGACGGCCGCGGCGGGCGAATCCGCGCGCGTCGGCGACTCGATCGTGAAGACGCCAGTGCTCAATTTTATCATCGCTTACTTCCAGCAAAGCGATCTGGTTTTCGGACGCCCGGCCGCCGGTCCGGCGGTGGCGCTTTCCTTCGTCGTCGCGGCGGTGGCCTGCGGGTTCGCGGCGCTTTGTTACAGCGAACTGGCTTCGATGATTCCGGTTTCGGGTTCGGCCTACACCTATTCCTACGCGACGTTAGGCGAGATCATCGCCTGGATCATCGGCTGGGATCTGATCCTGGAATATGCGGTCGGCAATATGGCGGTGGCCGTCGGTTGGTCGGGATATTTCGTCCAGTTGCTGGCGAACATGAACATCAAGTTTCCGCTTTGGCTGATGGTCGATCACACTACCGCCGGCACCTTGCTCGCCAAGGGCGGAGCTGCCCTCGGCGCTTATTCTTCCACCACTCTGCCCGTCATCATGGGCCACCCGATCGCGGTTAACCTGCCGGCCTTTTTCATCGTCGCGGCGGTCACGGTGCTCCTGATCTACGGCATCCGGGAAAGTGCGACCGCCAACACGGTCATCGTCATCATCAAACTCGCAGTCGTCGTTTTCGTGATCGCGTTTGGCTCGTTCATGGTCAACCCGACCAACTGGCACCCGTTCATGCCGAGCGGTTTTGGTGGGGTGATGAGCGGAGCAGCAATTGTCTTCTTCGCCTTTATCGGTTTCGACGCCGTCTCAACCACGGCCGAGGAAACGAAAAATCCGAAACGCGATTTGCCGATCGGGATGATCACCAGCCTGATCGTCTGCACCATCCTCTACGTCCTGATGTCGTTCGTTCTCACCGGGATGAAAAAATACACGGCTTACCTCGGCGATTCGGCCGCGGTCGCTTCGGCCTTTGCCGCCAAACCGTGGGCGCAGGCCCTCATCAGTGCGGGTGCACTCGCCGGGCTCACCTCGGTCCTGCTCGTCTTCCAGCTCGGCCAGCCGCGCATTTTCATGGCGATGGCGCGCGACGGATTGCTCCCGAATTATTTTGCGCGGATCCACCCGCGTTTCCGCACCCCTTACATCACCACCATTTGGACCGGCCTGGTCGTCGGCGGGGTTGCGATGTTTACCGACATCGGGTCGTTAGCCGATCTGACCAACATCGGCACCCTCTTTGCCTTCGCCCTCGTCTGTTCCGGCGTCATCGTCCTGCGCAAAAAAGACCCGGACCGGCCGCGGCCTTTCCGCGTGCCGTTTGTTCCCGTCTTTCCGCTCCTCGGCGTTTTTTTCTGCGCCGCGCTCATGCTCAGCCTGCCGATCGAAACCTGGATTCGTTTCTTCATCTGGCTCGCGATCGGACTGCTGATTTATTTTTTCTACAGCGTGCGTCACAGCCGGCTCCGGCACGGGGTCGATACCGGCGAAACCGAAAACGAATTGCCGCCGATCGTGCCCTGACGAGCACGCGAAAGCCTGCTCTGGGTAGCGCACTCGTCTCGAGTGCTGGCGACGGTGTCTCACCGTCGCGAACTTTCCGGAAATGCGTCGCGGCAGAGAGGCGGAGCGTCCGAAAGTCCGTCGCGGTGGAACACCGCGACCAGCACGCGGGACGCGCGCGCTACCCGGACCTCTGCTCACAACGCTTCCCGTTAGCGGGCATTCAAATTGGCGCCCCGCGTTTCCGAACCTCGTTAGGCGGCCGGCTTCAGGTATTTGGCGAGGAACTTCTCCATCTGGCCGTAGAAATCGAAGCGGTTCTCTTCGTTGTGGAAGCCGTGACCTTCGTTGTCTTTCACCATGTATTCGACATCGACGCCGCGTTTTTTCAGCGCTTCCACCATCTGGTCGGACTCGTCTTTGTTGACTCGCGGATCATGCGCGCCTTGTGCGACGAAGAGCGGCGTCTTGATTTTGTCCGCGTGCATCACGGGCGAGACGGCTTCCATCATCGCCTTGTCTTTTTCCGGGTCGCCGACCATCTCGTGGAACATGTCGAGGAACGGTTTCCAATAGGGCGGGATCGTTTTCATGAAGGTAAACATGTTTGCCACCCCGACGTAATCGACCGCCGCCGCGTAGAGATCCGGCGTGAAAGCGACGCCCGCGAGCGTGGCGTAGCCGCCGTAGCTGCCGCCGTAGATCGCGACCCGTTTCGAATCCGCGATCCCCTGTTTGATCAGCCACTGCACGCCGTCGGTGATGTCGTCCTGCATCGATTGCCCCCACTGCTTGAAGGAGGCTTCCCAGAACTTGCGGCCGTAGCCGGTCGAGCCGCGAAAGTTCATCTGCAAAACGGCGTAGCCACGGTTGGCGAGGAACTGCACTTCCGGATTAAAACCCCAGGTGTCGCGCGCCCACGGACCGCCGTGCGGGTTGATCACGACCGGCAGATTTTTAGCCTCGCGCCCGAGCGGGAGGGTGAGGTAACCGTGAATCGTGAGCCCGTCGCGGCTCTTGTATTCGACCGGCTTCATCGGCGCGAGCTCCGCTTCCTTCAGCCAAGGGGCGACGTCCACCAGCTTCGTTAGGGTACCGGTCTTGGCGTCGAAGAGATTGCGCGATCCGGGCGAGCGGTCGTTGCTCGCCACGACGATGAATTTGTCTTCTGCCTTGTCGTGGGCGACGACTTCGACTTCGTAACCGGGGAGTTTTTCGGCGAGCGTTTTATACATCGCTTCAGTCTCGGGATCGAAAAATTTTCTCTCAGTTTTCCAGGTGTCGAAAGCGGCGAAGGTCACCACTTTGCGCTTCTTCGAATAGGCGAGCGCCGAGACGTCGACCTCCGGATTTTCATAAAGCTTTTCCAGCTCCTTGCCGTTGGTCGGATCAATCGTGACGACGGCTTGTTTGTCCCGGCCGATATTTGAAACCGCGTAGAGATTCTTGTTATCGAAGGTGTAGAACTGCGGGCTGAGCTGCTCGCGGAAATCGGTCGTCAGCACTTTCTTGAACGGCGCTTTTTCGTCCGGCCGGGTGAGCAGGTTCGCGTTCACTCCATCGGTCTCGGTCGCAGCCCGGATCACGCCGGCGTGGTCGGTGATCCAGCGATCCACTTTGCCCGGATTCTCCGCCACCAGTTTCATCTCGCCGCTCGCGACGTTGAGCCGGAAAGCGTCGAAGACTTCCGGGTTGCGCTTGTTTAACGTAATCAGGATGTCGGTCTCGGAGATGTCGGCCAAGTCGTCGATCACGTCGCTCCGCACTTTCGGGAAGGGCGTCAGGTCCTTCGCCTCGCCGCCCTTCAGGTCGACCCGCTTGATGTGGAAGTTTTCGTCGCCTTTGTCGTCCATCGCGTAGACGAGGAATTTGTTTCCTTTCCAGGCGTAGTTGCGGATGTCGCGGTCCTTCTCGCTCGTGACGCGCTTCGCTTCGCCGCCGGCCGTCGGCCTAACGAAGATGTTCATGCGCGATTCCCAGGGCTGGAGGAAAGAGAGCATTGTGCCATCGGGCGAGAGATCGTAGCCGCGGCTGACCGGGTTCTTGAAAAAATCGCTGAGCGGGATTTCCGGCGGGATAGCGGAGGTCGCGGGTGTGGTGTCGGCAGTCGTTACGGGCGTAACTGAAGCTGCGGGCGGGGAAGCTGGCGATGCCGCAGCGTCAGCGGTCACGACCGGTGAAGTCGCGACGGCGGGTAAAGGAGATTGCGCCAGTAAAGTGCCGGCGGAGAGGAGGACGGTGAGAAGAGTGAGAGAAGATTTCATCATAGCGTTGTGGGTAAGATGCAGCGAGTGCCGCGTTTGGATTCACGTTCGGGAAATATCTTTGAGGCGCAAACGGGGACCAGTCGCCGGCGGTGCTGATTCACGCGGATCGATCGGGGAGCTTCGGGTGTGGCGCGATAATCGATCGCGGATGGTTATCATCCCGAACCGGCGCAGGGATCTCGCAGTTGGAAGGGGCCGTTCTCCGGCCGCGCACACGCCTATTGCATGGGGGAGATCCCTCTCCGCCCTCCGGCGGTTCGGGAGGACAGAATTGGAGCGTCGGCTCGGCGTGGAAAAGCGCGCCCGATCGGCTCTTCCTTTCCAATCTCGCCCCAACGGATACGGTTGGCCCCGTGACCGACGCGCCGCGCACTTTCGACCTGCTCGGCACCCCGCTTCTCGCGACGACCTACGACGGCCTCATCGCGCAGGCGCATTCGCTCGCCCGCCGCGGCGGCACCTCCGCGATCGACCTGACGAACACGCACATCGTCACCCTGCGCCGACACGACCCGCATTTTCGCGAGATCACGAGCGGGGTCGATCACTTCGTGCCCGACGGCATGCCCCTCATTTGGTGCCTGAACGCCCGCGGCGCCGGCCTCCGAGACCGGGTTTACGGGCCCACCTTCATGCGCCGCTGTCTCGAGGAGAGCCCGGCGCCTTGGACCCATTACTTGTTAGGCGGCTCGGCCGAGTGCGTCGCCGCGTTGCGCCGGAAGTTTGGCTCCTCCGTCCAGATCGTCGGCGCGCGTGACGGTTATTTTTCGCCTGACGACGAGCCGGCTATTCTCGGGGAAATCAACCGGCTCGCGCCCGACTTCATCTGGATCGGGCTGGGCACGCCGAAACAGCAGGACTGGATTCACCGGCAGAAGAGCGCGATCCGGCACGGCGTCCTCTTCGCGGTCGGTTTCGCCTTCGACGTGAACAGCGGCCTGAAAAAGGATGCGCCCGCCTGGATGCAGCGCGCCGGCCTGACCTGGCTCTTTCGCGCCGGGTCCGAGCCGGGCCGGCTTTTTACCCGCTACCTTCGCTTCAACAGCCTTTTCCTTTATTATCTGGCCAAAGATGCGCTCCTGTCTCCTCGTGCCTGAACCTTCGCTCCGCCTCCTTCTCGTTCTCCTCCTCGTCCTCGCGCCTTCCGTGAACGCCGAAGAAAATGTTCCCGCGCCTTTCGCCAAAGGCATGACCGTTTCCTGCCAGACCTGGGGCGGGGAATGGGCCACCCCGGAAATGGCCGCGACCCTCGATGAATTAAAATCGTTAGGCGTGAACAGCATCGCGATCCATCCCTACGCCCAGATCCGGGAAGATGGCCACGTCCTCTTCCGCAACCGCGACAACTTCCATCACATCACCCAGCCTCTCGATTGGGCGCGCGAGCGCGGGCTTTCCGTCATGCTCATCCCGCACATCGCCTACTGGGGCACGAAGTTCCTCTGGCGCGGCGAGATCAATTTCGAGAAGACCGAGGAATGGGATCGCTTCTTCGGCGATTACGAAAACTGGATCGTGCAGATGGCGAAACTCGCCGAAGCCCACGGCGCCGGCACCTTTTGCATCGGGCTCGAGTTTACCTTTGCCCAGAAACAAGATGCCCGCTGGCGCAAGATCATCGCCGCCATCCGGCAGGTGTATCACGGGCAACTGACCTACGGCGGGAATTGGGACAGCTTCCAGGAAGTCACCTTCTGGGACGCGCTCGATGAGATCGGCGTCCTCGCCTATTTCCCCCTAACGAAAACGGAAAACCCGGGCCGGGAAGAAATTAGCGCCGCCTGGGAGAAGAAATGCGCCGAGTTAACCGCCTATTCAAAGGCGCACGGGAACAAGAAATTCGTCTTCGTCGAGATCGGCTACAACCGGAGCGCGCGGGCCGCGGCCGAGCCGTGGGCCTTCAAGATGGGCGGCGCCAGTGCCGACGAAATCCAGCAACGCTGCATCGAGGTCGCGCTCGATTTGCCGCAGCGCTGCCAGGCGCTGGCCGGGATGTATTGGTGGAAATGGTTCCCGGAATTACCGAGCCACGAGGAAGAAAATTACCGGCTGCAAACGCCCGAGATCAAGGCGCTGATCGCGAAGCATTGGAAGGAAGCGCCGGCAGCTGGCAGCGCGCAGTAGAAACACGAACGACACCGCGGTCGTCTCTCCACGACGCTCCTAGACCTTGCGGCCGAACTTTTTCTCCAGCTCGCCTAACGATATCTGGATCATGGTCGGCCGGCCGTGCGGGCAGCAATAGGGCAGCTCGCAGGCGAGCAGGTCGCTGATCAGCTTTTCCACTTCCGGCGCGCGCAGAAAATCGTTCGCCTTGACCGCGTGCCGGCAGACGGTTTTCGCGATCATGTCCTCGCCGAGCCGGAGCGGAGACGTGCTTTTGCTGGCCGATTTGAGACTATCGATCACATCCTGCAGGAGCCGTCCCGGGTCCGCGCCGCTCAGGAATGGCGGCAGGCTTTCGAGCTTGAAAGTGTGCCGGCCAAACTCTTCCACGCCGAGCCCCATCTTTTGCAGCGTCGCGAGATTGCGCTCGATCCATTCCGCGTCGCGCGGCGCGAGTTCGATCACCTGTGGGAGCAGGAGCCGCTGCGACGGCACGCCGTGTTCCTCCATCCGGCGGCGCAGTTCCTCGAAGAGGATGCGTTCATGCGCCGCGTGCTGATCGACCAGCACGAGGCCTTCCGCGTTCTCCATCAGGACATAGAGCTTGTTCAGGACCCCGAGGATTTGGAATTGTGAAGGAGCGCTCTGCGTCCGGTCGTTAGGCCCGGGCGTCCGCGAACTGACCGCCGGCGTGTCAACCTCGACGGGAAACCGTGACTGCAGCTCGTCGGCGGCCGGAGCGATGAAGCGCGGAGCGAGCGGTTCCGCCGGCCTGACGAAGGGCGGATCGGTCGAAACGGGCGCGCGAAATTGCTCCTGCCAGCTCTCGCGGTCGCTCTCCAGCGTCCGCCGGATTGCCGCTACCACCGCCTCGCGCACACCGGCCGGATCGCGAAACCGCACTTCGCGTTTTGCCGGATGGACATTCACATCCACCTCGGCCGGGTCGAGTTCCACGAAAAGGAACGTGACCGGGAACTGCCCTTTCATGAGCGCGGTGTGATATCCCTCCTTCAGCGCCGCGCCGATGACCGGGCTCTCAATCGCGCGCCCATTCACGAAAACAAACTGCTGCGCCCGGCTCGCCCGGCTCACCCCGGCCTGGCCGATAAAACCGCTCACCCGCAGCTTTCCTTTCCCCGGCTCGACCTCGAGGAGGCGCGCCACCAGCTCGCTCCCCATCAGGTCGCGCACTCGGTCGCGCAGCGTTCGGGTGGCGGGCAATTGGAAGACGATCCGTTCGTCGCGCACCAGGGAAAATGCGATCTCCGGATGCCCGATCGCCTGGAGATTGAGCTGGTGCTCGATCTGGCGCGTCTCGGTGTTTTCCGAACGCAGAAATTTCCGGCGCGCCGGTAGATTATAAAAAAGCGAGCGCACCTCGATCTGCGTCCCGGGCGCTTCACCGCCATCGCGCACCGCCTCGATCTTCCCGCCCGAGACGAGCACTTCCGTGCCCGCGACCGCTTCTTTCTCCCGGGTCGTTAGGCGAAAACGCGCGACGCTCGCGATGCTCGGGAGCGCTTCCCCGCGAAAGCCGAGCGTCCCGACCGTGGCCAGATCCGCGGCCGTGCGAATCTTGCTCGTCGCGTGCCGCTCCAGGCAGAGGAGCGCATCGTCGCGATCCATCCCGATCCCGTCATCCGTCACCCGGATGAGTGAGATGCCGCCACGCTTGATCATGACCTCGATCGAGCCCGCGCGGGCATCAATGCTGTTCTCGACCAGCTCCTTTACGACCGAAGCCGGGCGTTCGATCACCTCCCCCGCCGCCACCTGGCTGGCAAGGATATCGGAAAGAAGGCGAACACGGCTCATGCGAACCTGAATTTTAGGATCGCACTTCTCGATTGCGAACGAAAAGCACCGGCTTGCCTTGCCGGAGCAAAAATCCCTACGCTCACGAAATCCGGTCCTCGAATTCGGCGACACCCTAACGACTCATGACAGCCCAGCGTCTCTTCCTTGTCCTTCTTCTCGGGGCCACGATCGCCACCGTCCAGGCGGATAAGAAAGGAAAGTTCATCGTCAACACCCGGTTCAAGGGCGACGCCATCGTCTACCTGAATCGCGGGAGCGAGTTGCTCGAAAAAGGCGACGACCGGGGCGCGCAACAGAAGTTCGAAGCCGCCCTCCGGGTCGATCCCAAGATGTGGCCTGCTCACCTCAACCGCGCGCTAGTTTCTGCCCGCCAGGGCAAATGGCCGCTCGCCCTGCAGGATTGCAACGCCGCCGTGCGCCTGCGGCCGGGTTTCTTCCGCACCGCCATCCTCCGGGCCACCGTCAACCAGCACCTCGGGAAAGATAGCGACAGCCTCGCTGACCTGAACACGGTCATCGCCTTGCACGCCGACGATGAGACCGACGCCCTCGCTTATAGTCAGCGAGCGTGGCTCCGTGTCCTGAGTCCCGACGCCTCGGTTTACGATCCAAAAGCAGGCCGGGCCGACGCCGAGTGGGCGTGCCGGCTCAACTATTGGAAAAGAGCGAACTATAATTGTGTAATGCCGGTGTCATGGAAGAGACACCGTTTCTTCTTCTCGGGTGATGAATCTGGAGGCCAGGAGGGGGAACATCTGGGTGTGCGCTCATGCTTGTGATCGGTTCAAGGAAAAGTTCGTCCGCGCTTCCTGGTTTCTTGGTTTCCTGATTCAACCCTTCCTGACTCCTCCCGTTCCTGCCCGAAAATCGGCTGTGGCAATGAGCGCTCCGAATGGAATGCTCCCCTCGTGACTACGGAACGCGATTACGTCCTCGGGACGCACGATGACGAACTGGCCCGGCTCGGGCTGCAACACCAGGTCTGGCGCCCGGTGGTGCTGAATTGCTGGCAGAAAGCCGGGATCACGATCGGCAGCCGCGTGCTCGACGTCGGCGCCGGGCCCGGTTACGCCACGACGGATCTGGCCGAGATCGTCGGCCCGACCGGGGAAGTCGTCGCGGTCGAGCGCTCGAGCAATTTCGTCCGCGCGCTGGAGGAAAAATGTCGCACCCGCGCACTCGGGAACGTGCAAATCCACGAGCGCGATCTGATGACGGACCAATGGCCGGGAGAGGGCTACGATTTTTCCTGGTGCCGCTGGGTCGCGTCGTTCGTCTCGGATCCGGCGCTGCTCATTCGCAAGCTCGCCGGCGTGATGCGCCCGGGCGGGGTCTCAATTTTTCACGAGTACGGGCATTATCTCACCTGGCGTTTCATCCCGCGGCTGCCAAGCCAGGAACGGTTTGCCGAGGAGGTGAAAGCGAGCTGGAAGGCGACCGGCGGGAAAGCGGATATCGGGATGGATCTGCCCACGCTTCTCCTCGCGCAGGGGTTCGCGCTCCGCTCGGTGCAGCCGCGAATTTATTGCGTGCGCCCAACGGATCACATGTGGCAATGGCCGGGGACTTTTGTCCCGATCGGCCTGGCGCGGCTCCAGGAGTTGGGCCGGATCGATTCGGAATTTGCCGACCAAGTCCGGAAGGATGTCGCTGCGGCCAGCCAGAATCCCGATGCCCTGATGGTGACGCCGCTGGTCATGGAAATCGTCGCGGAAAAAAACCTACCAGGACCCGGGCGCCGCTTTTAACTAACTTCCCTGTGTCTGCGCGCAACCTGACGCTTTCTCATGCCCTGGACGCTTTCCCATCCGGCCGCGATCGTGCCTCTGCGCCGGCTCACTCCGCAACCGCTGGATCTGGCCGCGCTCGCGGTCGGGAGCATGACGCCGGATATCGGCTATTACATCGGGCGTTTCGATCTCGCGCATTTCGCGCACACCTTTCCGGGAAGCTTTGTCGCCTGCCTTCCGGTGGGGATGATCATGCTGCTCGTCTTTTATTTTTCGCGAAACCGTTCAGCTTCGCCCTGCCCTCTCCGCATCGCGAGGCGCCCTCCCGGTTTGCCCAAAGATCCGACGGGCTTTCTTCGTTGGGCAGGCATTCTTCTCTCGCTCCTGCTCGGGGCCTGGACGCACAATTTTTGGGACGCGTTTACTCATGAGCACGGGTGGCTTGTCGATCGCATCCCGGCGCTGCAACAAAGCTTCCGGCTCGGCCCGACGACGGTGCAGGCCTATTTCCTCCTCCAGGAACTGAGCACCGCGGCCGGGCTCGTGATTCTCGGGATGGCCTACTGGCCCTGCCTGCGCCGGCAACGTCCGGCAACAGTGGCGGCGTCACCCGGCTCCGAGCGGTGGCGTTATACTCTTCTGGCTGGGCCTCGGGGCGATCTCGTTTGTTCTCGCGCTCCCCGCGGCGGTGAGTTACGCCGCCTCCACTTCCTTGCACGGCCTGCTCTTTTATCGCTCGATGGTTTTCCGGACGGCGATCTACGCTCCCCCGGTGGCGGTGCCCCTCGCGCTCCTCGCCACGAGTGTGATCTATGCGCGCCGCTCAGGCTTGGGAAGGGCGCCATCCCGGCCCCACCACGGGTCTCCGGAGATCGGAAAAGAGGGCGGACAACGAATTATTTTGCTCTGCTTCTGACTGCCTCGTAACCGCTTATGGCTTATTTTTGGTCGCATGCCTCGACAGGCACAAAATCGGCTCTATAAGCTAGGTAAGATGAAAATGATCCGTCCACTCTCTGCCTCACCGGTTTCCGGAAAGGTCAGATAGCGTCGTCGATCACAGCTTTCTCGCCGCACGCGCGGACGATCTGAAGGCAGCATTTTCCCCGCGGTTGTCACCTCGGGTTACCTGGACGCACAAGCGCACCCGGTATCGCCAACAAAAGAACAACACAAAAAATGAAAACCACATCACTTCAGTTCCAGAAGCGCCCGTCCGCAGGTAACGACACCTGGGCCGGTCGCCGGCAACGCCGTTTCCCGCAGACGGACTATCATTACCATGCCGCTCCGGAAGCCACGACCATCGCGGCACCCGCCAGCGGATGTTCGACCACCAGCCATGTCGCAGAGATGCGCAGTCTCCGCCAGCTCAGCCGCCAGGCAGTGGGCTCCGAAAGCCGCTGGCAGTTTGCGTTCGAAGCCACCGTCCTCGCACTGGTCGTGGGGATCGTCGCCTGGCCGTTGCTTTCCCTTCTGACCCTGATATCGGTCAATCCCTTCGGCGGGTAAGGCGGCTTCGCAGCCCTGGCTTTTCATCGGCCGCGAAGGCCGGTGAATGGTAGCGGCGCGGACGTAGCGCGCCCCTTGGAATCCGCGCTTCACTTTTAGCCGGAGCACACGCAGACTCGTGCTCCGGCGCAGCCCGGAGAAAGTGACGATCGAAGCGAAATACGACGTGGTGATTCTCGGCGCCGGCCATAATGGCCTGGTCGCCGCAGCCTATCTCGCGCGTGCCGGTCTTAGTGTGCTCCTCTTGGAAAAAAACGACGCGGCCGGAGGCGCCACCACATCGCAGAAAGTCTTCCCGGATTACGACGCGTGGATCTCCCGCTATTCCTATCTGGTCAGTTTGTTTCCGGAGAAGATCATTCGTGATCTCGAGCTGGACCTGGAGTTACGCCGGCGCGAGATCGCTTCCTACACGCCCTATCACAAGGACGGCCGCGACGATGGCTTGCTTCTCAGCAACGTCTCGGAGGAACAAAGCCGCCAGTCCCTGATGGAATTGACCGGTAGCGAGGCGGAATTCGACGGGATGAAACGCTTTTACGCCTTGGCTAGTGTCTTCGCCGACCAGGTCTGGGACACGATGCTCGAACCGCTGCAAAGCAAGGCGAAATTCAAACGACGCTTCGAGCAAAGCGAAGTCGGGCGCGAAGCGTGGCGCCGCCTCGCCGAAGAGCCACTCGGAATCGCCGTCGAGCATTACCTGCAGGATGACCTCGTCCGCGGACTCGTCTTTACCGATGCCAAGATCGGTGTCTTCACCCATCCGCATGATGACTCCCTGTTGCAAAATCGCTGCTTCCTTTATCACCTGATCGGGAATCGGACCGGCGAATGGAAGGTGCCGGTGGGTGGAATGGGAAACGTCGCCCGCAAGCTGGAGGAAGCCGCGCGGAAGCACGGCGCGGAAGTAATGACGGGAGTCACTCTGCGTCAGCTCGATCTCACCGCAAAACGCCGAACGCTCGCGTTCGAATGCGACGGCCGGACCCAATCAGTCGAGGCCCGGTTTCTCCTTGTGAACTTCGGGTCGAATGTCTTGGCGAACCTTCTCGGCCAGTCCTACGCACCCGATGCGACGAACGAAGGCTCCGTCTTCAAGCTCAACATGCTGCTGCACCGGCTGCCGAAGTTGAAAGACGGGCGACACGCGGCGACCGATGCCTTTCGCGGCACCTTCCATATCGATGAAGGCTACGAGCAGATGAAACTAAGTTACGAGCAGGCGGTCCGAGGTCAGTTACCCGACAAGCTTCCGTCGGAGATCTATTGTCATACTTTGACTGATAACAGCATCCTGGCACCGGAGTTACGGGACAAAGGTTTTCACACCCTGACTCTTTTTGGCATCGACACGCCGTGGCCCTTGTTTGCGCAGGACAATGAGGCGGTGCGCAGACGGGCGCAGGCCGGATTCGTCGCGGGCATGAATCGCTGGCTGGCGGAGCCGCTGGAAGATTGCCTCGCGGTGGCGCGCGACGACAGCCTCTGTATCGAAGGCAAAAGCCCGGTCGATATCGAAGAGGCGCTCGGTCTTTATCACGGCAACATTTTCCAAACTGCGCTCACCTTCCCTTTCGCGGAATCGAGCGAGCAGGTAGGGCGCTGGGGCGTCGAGACAGAGTTCGAGGATGTCTATCTCTGCGGCTCCAGCGCGCACCGCGGAGGCGCAGTCAGCGGCATCCCCGGGCACAACGCCGCCATGAAAGTGCTGGAACGCCTCCGCGGCGAAAACGCCTAACGACCGGCGGACGCGACAACGACGAGGAACGCAATCGCAGCGCGATCGGCATCTCTCGGAAGGCCGCGGAGCGAGTTACGACGCTGACTTTTATACGGCCTCCCCGCACCGACCTGTCCGAAATTTGGATTCTTATTGTTCGCCGGATTCAGGGCAAAGAAGCTGCCGTTCCGAAAAGCGGGTTCGCTCGTGACGACGAGCAGGCGTCCATACTGTGAGCGCAGCTCCTTCTGTTCGCCGGACAATTTTCCCCCGTCGTAACGATGTCCGTTCGTCCATTTCACCAACTCCGGCATTGACCAGTAGTCGAAGATTGAGGTGCGCGCATCGTCACCCCCAAAGCCTTCTTCGCCCCCGCCCGGCTCGCCGATTTCCGGGCCGTTGTAGAGCATCAAGGTGCCGCGCCCGACGCCGTAAAGAACCGCGGAGCCGACTGGCCCGACTTTCATTCCGAGGCCGCCCCAGTTTCCGCGGCCGGCGAGACGGACCTCGTCGTGGTTCTCGGCATAACGAACGCAATTTTCGAAAATAAAATCGTCGGCCCGCGCCCGGTCGAGATTGTTCGCCCAGCCGGGGCCGTCGCAGACACTTTTTAACGCCCTGTAACTCGGGTCGTCGTAGACCGCGTCGAACCGGCGTCGGGCAGATCATACCTGACATTCGATTTGCCGCCGGCGAGCTGCGAGATGACTGGATCGCTCCCCGGGACCTTGGCCGGATCGTTGTCGTAGGCCTCACCCATGAAGAAGACGTCAGCCGCACGCTTTCGCGCGCGACCGATGAGCCATTTCCAAAATTCCGGCGGCTCCATGTGCGACATGTCGCAATGAACCCGTCGACCTCCATGGACTGCCAGTAAGCGATAACCAGGTCCATCTTCGTCCCGGTATCGGGGACGGGCGCGTCGGGCTTCAGCGCATTGGGATATTCGCGCCGTGCTTCGCCCGGGTCGGTAAAATCGAAACCGTAATTGAGTTTACGGTTTCATACCAATCGCCGAGTGCCGGCTTCCAGCTGACGACATGGTTGCCGGTGACTTTGCCGTGCTCGAGTTCGCCGTCGAAGCGCCCGTCGCATTTCATCTCCTCGAGTTTGCAGGTCGGGCTGAGAGCGACGCCATCCTGCCAGGTCGGCAGTTGCAAGGCGGGCCCTCGCCCACCTGGAGATAGAAGAAGTTGTTCCCCGGCGCGAAGAAGACGGAGCGATCGTCCTTTGCCCCGAAATCGATCTCCGGCTTGACGTCGGAGTGATAGGAACGCGCGACGTGGTTAGGTAGAAAATCGATCAGCGCCCTTAATTTCTGCGCGTGAAGGCGGCCGAGGAGCGCTTTGAATTCCAGCAGGCGATTCTTCGGCTCGATCGCGTAATCGGGCGAGACGTCGAAGTAATCGCGAATCACGTACGGGCTGCCCGCGATGCCCGTGAGCAGATCCGGGTCGTCGGCCGGTTGGCGATGCCCGCGTAGTCGGTCCCGGTCGCCTGTTGCAGGACGCCGGTCAGCCAGATGTGGGAGAACCCGAGTTCCGCAGGGAAGCGAGCGCGGCGTCGTTGATCTCATTGAATTTACCAACGCCGTTGACCGCGAGGGTGCCGTTAAGCTGGCGCGTTTCGTTCGTGTTGCCGAACAGCCTGACGAAGAGCTGATAGATGCGCGGCCGCGCCTCGTCCTGCCCGAGCCGGCCACGGACTTTCACCACCGGCGCGCCCTTCGCGTCCAGGTCGACTTCGCAATAGTGCGGGATGTATTTATCTCCCTCGCCCGGCATGACAGCCGGGTCCTGGCAGAACACCAGCCGTCCCCAGGTTTTGCCGCCAAGAAAATCCTTCACATAAACCGCGAGGTCCACCTTCTCCGGCAGGCCGGCCGACGGGAGGCGGAGGGCGGAGCGAGTCGCGTCCCATTCCACGTCGTTAGGCACAACGCGGCGGTCGCTCCACTCCCAGCTTTCCCAGCGACGCTCAAAGAGCTTCGCCTTCCCCTCCCCGGTCTGGACGAGAAGCAGCAGGTCCGCTTGGAAGGGAAGAAAACGGTCGAACCCTCGAAGTTTTCACTGAACGGGACGACTGCGGAACCAGGTTCGTTTCCGATCCGCAGCGCGACGAAAAAGGTCGCGCCCGCAGGCAACTCGGCGCCGGGCAACGCGATCTCGAGATGCTCGTTGCGCGAGAAATTTGCAAAATCACCGTCGCTGGCGAAAGCGCCCGGCATCAGGCAGAGCCACGCCAGGGCGAAGAAAAAAAAAGCGGGCTATGGTCTTCCGATCACGCTCTCCGGCGGCGTCATGGTGGGCAGCATGCCTTCTTTTTCCACAACGCGTTCCAGTTGTTCCGTGGCCGCCGGCGTTTCCCTGACGAATTGCACGAGGATCGCGGCGAGGAACAAAAACCACCACCGATCATGACCGCCGAGACCTGGTTATTGTGCAGGACGTGGCCCATCAGTTTGTCGAAACACAGCGCGGCCGCGATCTCGGGCAGGACGATGAAGAAATTAAAAATGCTCATGTAAACCCCGAACTTGGCCGGCGGGAGCGCGCCCGCCAGCATGGCGTAGGGCATGGCGAGGATGCTGGCCCAGGCGATCCCGACCAAGCCTAACGAGACGTGGAGCCAGCCCCGGTTCTCGATCCCGTGGATGAAACCGACCGAGAGCAAACCGGCCGCGCCGCAGAGCAGACAGACGGAGTGGACATGCCGCCGGTTCATCCGCGCGGCCAGCCCGAGGAGGATCCTCGCCGTCTGCGCGGCTCGGGATGACAACGCAGGCTATAGATCGCAGTCGGCCGGCCGCTCGATCGGTGCGACGGACGCTCGTTAGGGGGAAGCCGCTCGTGGCGGCTGCTCGTTAGGCGAGAGCGTCGAGCCGGCTGAGTAGATCTTTTTTGCTCGTCATGCCGGTGATCTGGTCACGCAGCTCGCCATTTTTGAAAAGGAGAAGGGTGGGAATGGCGCGGATGTTGTAGCGCGCGGAGAGGCTCTGGTTGTGGTCGACGTTTACTTTCGCCACCTTGACCGAGCCGGCTTTTTCCTTGGCGATCTCGTCCAGGATCGGCGCGATCATTTTGCAGGGGCCACACCATTCGGCCCAGAAGTCGACCAGCACGGGCTGCGTGCTCTCGGTCACTTCGCTGTCGAAATTTGCTTCGTCGATCGTTACCGCCGCGGAATTTTCCATGATTTTATTAAGAGAAGTAGGTCCAGAGTTGAATGAGCAAGGTCAAGGCAGAGAGACCGAGCAGGGCCCAGTAGAGCTGCATTGGAACGGATTCAACTAACCCCGGGCCCGGTGGATTGGCAACTGCGGGCGGCGAGGTGCGGATCGCGCCGGCAGGCGGCGTGTACACCGGTTGCGCGATGCCAAGCCGGGAAGTTGCTTTCATCGGGGCATCGGGAGTGGAGGCGATGCGCGCAGTTTCTTTGCGCGGACCGCCGGGGCCGCGATTAGCCGGCATGGGGACGGGAGCGATGGGTGCTGGCCCAGCCGGCTTCGGAGGAGCGAGCGGAGTCCGCGCCGGTGGCGGCGGTGCGACAGGCGCGGGGGCCCTGGCGATCGGAGCCGTGGCGGGCGGCGAAGGCGGTTTTAAGGCCACAGGAGGCGCTGGAAAAAGTGGTTTAACCGTCGGAAGCGCGCGGGCAGGCGGAGCCGCGGATACCGGCGCAGGCGGGGTCGCGGGTTTCAGCGGTGCGACTGACGCCGTCGTCGGGGCAGGCGCCGGAGGAAGGACTGCTTTCGTTTCCGGAGCGGGCGCGCTCGGCGGGCGGAGCCCACTCGGCGGCGGCGGGAGCGGTGTTTTCGCTCCGGGCGGTGGCGTGCTCGGCGGGCGGACGCCGCTCGGCGGTGGAGGAAGCGGTGCCTTCGCTCCTGCAGGCGGAACATTTGGCGGACGTACTCCTCCCGGCGGTGGGGACAGCGGAGCTTTTGCTCCCGGAACTGGCGCATTCGGCGGCCGGAGCCCGGCAGGCGAAGGCGGCGCCGACTTAACGTCCGAACCCGGCGGAGGCGCCGGTTTCAAGCCTGCCGGTGGTGGCGGCGGCGGCCTCGCGGCAGGGTTGGACGGCGGGAGTGGCGCAGGCGGCCGCGCCATGGGCGGAGCTGGCGGAGGTTTCGGCTCGTTCGTACCGGCCGGCGGCAGAGGCTTGGGCGCGCTCCCGGGCGGCGGCGGACGCCGAATCGGTGCCGGAGCAGGTGCGCTCTGACCGGGCGGTCGCGCAGGCGGCGGCGGCAGCGTGACTGGCGCGGGGCCGGCGGCAGGGCTGGGCGGTCGCGCGGGCGGCGGCCCAGGCGGCCGGTTTGGTAAGTTGATGCGAACGGTTTCCTTGTTCACCGGCACGGTCGGCCGGTGAGTGGGGCGTGGGGGCAAAGTAATCCGAACAGTCTCTTTTTTCGGTTCGTTTAAATCAGCCATGACATCCGTTTGGAAAGCCCCCCTCGGCGGCGCCGGCAACGTGTCTCTCAGGACGGGCCCCGCCTGTCAATCAAGAATCCGAGCAGGCGAGCAAATCGTAACCGCGCGTCCCGCGAATTTTTCGCCTAACGAACTCGCCAACGGGCGCGGCGGTCGCGAGCAGGACGCGCGCGTCGACGTCGGGCGCGTCCGCTTCCGTCCGCGCGATCAGCGGCTGGTCGACGAGCAGCTTCAACTCCCGGCCGACCTGCGCGGTCGCGATTTCGCGGGCGATCTTTTGCTGCAAAGTCATGGCCCGCCGGTAGCGCACGTTCTTCTGCGCGGTGGAAATCTGGTCCGGCATTTTCGCGGCGCGCGAGCCCTCTTCCTGCGAGTATTTGAAAATCCCGAGCCGCTCGAAACGAACGCGCCCGATGAACTTGAGGAGCGCTTCGAATTCCGCCTCCGTTTCTCCCGGGAACCCGACAATAAAAGTGGTGCGCAAAGCGATCCCTGGGACCCCGGCGCGCAGCCTAACGATCAGGTCCTCGATGTGGGCGCGGCTCGTTTCGCGCCGCATCCGGCCGAGCATCACTTCATCGATGTGCTGCAACGGCATGTCGATGTAACGCGCGACTTTGCGGCTCTGCGAGAGGGTGGCGATGAGCTCGTCGCTCCAGTGCGCCGGATGGGTGTAAAGGAGGCGCACCCAGAAATCGCCGTCGATCTCGTCGATCTCGCGGAGCAACGCCGCCAGGGTCGGGCCACGCGAAGAATCGACCGGCTGGCGCGGTCCCGCTTTCGCCTCCCAGAGATCCATCCCGTAATAGGTCGTGTCCTGGCTGATCAGGTTGATCTCTTTCACGCCCTCCGCCGCGAGCTGCCGGATCTCGGCCAGGACGGAAGCAGGCGGGCGGCTCCGATGCCGGCCGCGCATTTGCGGGATCACGCAAAAACTGCAGGGATGATTGCAGCCCTCAGCGATTTTCAAATAAACGCTGTGCGCCGGCGTGAGACGAAAACGCGGCGTGTCCCAATCCGGGATGTAGGTCGGGCGCGTGGTCACGAAATTTTCGCCCGGCGCGCCTGGGGTGGTCATGACGCGCTCGATGATCGTGCCGAGCTCGCCTACCTGATCGAGCCCGATGAAAGCATCGACCTCGGGCATCGAGGCGCGCAACTCGGCCGCGAAACGTTGCGACATGCAGCCGCTCACGATCAGTTTTTGGTTAGGCCGTTTTCCCAATCCGCGCTGCTGATGGGCCTCGAGGACGGCGTCGATCGATTCCTCCTTCGCGGAATCGATGAAAGCGCAGGTGTTGACGACGAGGACATCGGCCTCCTCGGCGTGCGGCGTGATCTGCATCCCCCGCTCGAGGACGCTCCCGAGCATGATCTCGGCGTCGACGAGATTCTTGGCGCAACCGAGGCTGATCATCCCGACCGTCGTCTTCGTTAGGCCCGGCGCCGCCGTTGCGAGCACCCTATTCAAAGGTCACATCGGCATCGCCCGCTGCGAGGGCCGCTCCGTTTTTGGTGATCTGAATCGCGCCGCGATCGAGGACCTTCACGTGCACGCGCTGGCCGCGGAAGGTGAGCGGCGCGTGCGAAGGCTCGAGCCAATCGTCGAAGGCCGGCTCGGTCGCGCCGTCGACCATGACCCGGACATAAGTCATCTGCATCGGGGTAATCTGGACGCGATTAGCGGGCGGCGCGGTCTCGTTAGGCGGAGGGACCGCGTCTTCGGGGCGGACCGGCTGGGCGCGGCGCACTTCCGGCTCGCGCGTGGCAGAGGCGGCGGGCGAAGGCGGCGGCGCGGCGGCGAGTGGAGTCGCAGGCGGGGCGATCGTGACGCGCGCTTCGCTCAGCGTCGGGGGCTCGACCGGTTCAGCTCGCGGCGCGACGATTCTCTCGACCGGCGCGGTAGTGGGCGTCGGCGTGACCGAGGCAACGGCCGCGGCTGCATTGGCCGGTCGCGAGGGCACGACACGCTGGATATCGAGCAGCAGCTTGACCAGGTAGAGCCCGATCACGAGCACGCCGATCGCGATGATGAAAGGAAGAAGTCCCGGGCGTTTCGCGGGCGCCCGGCGAATCAGCGGAGGCGGGCCGCTGGTCGGCGCATCCTGCAAATAGGAATATCCATCGACACTGACCTCGCGCGAGGTTTCAAAGGCATCGAGATAGGACGAAACATCGACGTCGAGATACTTTCCGTAGATGAGGAGAAAGCCTTTCGCGTAAGCGAGGCTGGAAAAGCCCGAGAAATCTTCCGCCTCGATCTCTTGGATGCGGCCGGCCCGGATCTTGGTCACACGCGCCGCCTCCTCGATCGAAACTTTCTTCGCGAGACGCGCCTGTTGCAGTTTTTTACCGAGAGATTCCATCGAGATCGCGGATCAAACGGCTGCGTCGAGATCGACGAGAATCTCGCGCGGCTTCGCGCCTTCGCCGGGGCCCAATATGCCGCGCTGCTCCAAAATATCAACGATCCGGGCGGCCCGGGTGTAGCCGAGGCGGAGCCGGCGTTGCAGGAGCGAAGTGGAAGCGCGTTTTTCCTGCCGGATAATCTCGAGGCATTTCTCGACCAGCTCTTCGTCTTCGTCGGTCACGTCCTCGCCACTCTCCTCGGCGCCGCTCCCGGAGATTTTCTCGTGGATCACGAGATCGTAGGCGGCGGGACTTTGCGCGGAGACGAAATCGACGAGGCGTTGAATTTCCTCGTCCGTGACGAGCACGCCCTGCGCGCGGATGAGACGCGAAGTGCTCGGCGGCAGATAAAGCATGTCGCCCTGGCCTAACAAGCGGTCGGCGCCGTTCTCGTCCAGGATGACGCGGCTGTCGATTTTCGAGGCGACCTGGAAAGCGATCCGGCTCGGGATATTCGCCTTGATTACGCCGGTGATGACGTCGGCGCGCGGCGTCTGGGTGGCGACGATGAGGTGGATGCCGGCGGCGCGCGCCATCTGCGTAATGCGGGCGATGGCGCTTTCCACGTCGGCCGGCGCGGTCTGCATTAAATCCACCAGCTCGTCGATTATGACGACGATGTAGGGGAGCTTGTCGGGGATGATCGGCTCGTCATCGCGCGGGACCTGGATGTTGAGCTTCTGGGTGTATTCCTCCACGGAACCGCTGGCAGGCTTTTCCTCCTCGGTTGGTTTTTCCTCGGCCAGGGCATCGAGTTCCTTCTGCGTTTTCTTCGGCGGACGCGCGTTGAAGGTGGTGATGTTGCGCACGCCGGTCCGGGCGAAAATCTTGTAACGATTTTCCATCTCGAGAATGACATGCCGAAGCGCGAGCAGGACTTTTTTCGGGTCGGTCACGACCGGGATGATGAGATGCGGGAGATCGTTGTAGACCTGCATCTCGACCACCTTCGGATCGATCATGATGAAGCGCAGCTCTTCCGGCGTGAACCGATAGAGCATGCTGGCGATGAGCGCGTTGATGCAGACGCTCTTGCCACTGCCGGTCGTCCCGGCGACGAGCAGGTGCGGCATTTGCGCGAGGTCGGCGATAATGGTTTTGCCGTAAACATCCTTCCCGAGCGCAATCGGGAGTTTGGCCTTGGTCTCGGTCCAATCGGTCGACTGCATCAGCTCGCGCAAGGTCACTTTCACTTTGCGGCTGTTCGCGAGCTCGATCCCGACCGTGTCCTTGCCCGGGATGGGCGCGAGAATGTTGATCCGCTCGGCCCGGGTGGCCCGGGCCAGGTCGCGTTCCAGGCTCACGATCTTGTCCACCCGCACGCCCTTGGCCGGATAAACTTCGTAGCGAGTAATGGTGGGCCCTTTCGTGATGTCGCCCGGCGCCACCTGGATGCCGAACTGGCCTAACGTCTCGATCAGCGTCCGCTGGATTTCCTCCAGCTCGGCCGGATCGGCGGCGACGCGCCCTTCGCTGTCGTGTTCCTCGAGCAGGTCGAGGCCGGGCAGCTCGTAGTTTTCGCCTTCCCAGCCCGGCGCGGTCCCGAGCGTGGCTGCGGCGGCGGACGTTTTTCCGGCGCGTTGCAACTCGGCGAGCGATGGCTTCTTGCGCGGCGGCGTCAATTCCGCCGGGAACGCGGTGGTATCGACCACTTTCGGTTCCGGACGATTGGCAAACTCCTCCGGGGTCTCGAAGGGTGCGCCCGGGTCCGGCGCCGGGGCGCCTTTTTTGCGCAGCTTCTTCTCGATCGCACGCTGCTGTTTTGTAATCTGCTGCTGGCTGATCTCGAGCTGGCCTTTCAAATCCGCCCGGCGCATCCGGCGGCGCAAAAACCAAAGACGCACTGCGACCATCCCGCGCCGGGTCGCGAGGACGCTTTGCCTAACGAGATGGACCGGCCGCAGCCCGGTCATGAGGATCAGGCTGGTCAGGTAAAGCCCGGCGAGGACGATGACGGAGCCTTTGCCGAGGAACTGGCGAAAAATGTGGCGCCCGAAAAAGTAGCCGACCCAGCCACCAGGCCACTGATGCTTGAAATCGTGTTTCCAATCCTGGAGAAACCAGTGCTGCAACTGGATGAGACAGGCGCCCGAGGCGATGAAGAGAACGATCCAGCCGATGCGCCGGCTCACTTTTAGCTCGCCGTGAAAGAGTTTCGCCCCGCCGAAACCGAGCAGGATGGCGGCAAGGAGATAAGACGCGGCCCCGACGAGGAAATAACAGATGCCCGCGCCGACCGCGCCGAGCGGACCGAGGAAATTCTGCGCGGGTCGGTTAGGCGAAGAGGTGGAATTGAGGAGCGGGAACCAGGTGGGAATGTCCTTCGGGACGTAGGAGATGAGGGCAAGAAAGAGCAGCGTCCCGGTTCCGAGAAGAATCAGGGCGTAAACTTCGTTCCATGCATTGTGCTGAGTGCGCTTGGCCACCGCGGCTCATAGTAATCGTCCGCCTGCGGCTTTCAATGCTCCACTTCGCCGTGGCGGAGGACAATCTTCCGATTTGTTAGGCCAGAGAGTAAAAAACTTCCGTCGCCGAAATTCCGACGCCTCCTTACGATGAGAGCATAATCTCGAGATCTCGCGTCTTGTTGGATCCTCCCTCGTTGGCCTGCTTCTGGCCGCCTCGGCCGTCACCGTTTCCGCCCAGGCGGTGCCCGGCTTGGACTCCGTTCGCGTTGCCACCGGATTCAACCTGCCGGTCTTTATCACCGCCGCTCCCCGGGATCGGGCGCGACTTTTTGTGGTCGAACAAACGGGCAAGATTCGCATATCAACCTCGCTACCGGCACGATCAAACCGACGCCATTTCTCGATCTCTCGGACAATGTCGCGACCGTGGGCGAGGAAGGCCTTCTCGGTCTCGCCTTCGACCGCAACTGTGTCAACAACGGCCGCTTTTTCGTCAACTACGTCGCTCCCGGTGGTTCCTTTGGCCAGGGGGTGACGCGGACCTCGGTCTTCACTGTCTCCTCCAATCCCGACGTGGCCCATGCCGCGAGCGAAGCGATCCTGCTCAGCTTCGACCAGCAGCAAACCAACCATAACAGGGGCCGGATCGGCTTTAGCCCGCGCCTGGGCGACGAGGATAACCTTTACATCGCGAGCGGCCACGGCGGGACGAGCAACGACGCCGGCACGGGCCACCTCGAGCCGGGCGGCAACGCCCAGAACCTGAGCACGCTCCTCGGCAAGATGCTGCGCATTCATATCGATGCGACCTACGGCAGCTACTCGATCCCAGCCGATGATCCGTTCATGGGCGTGCCCGACGCGCGCAAGGAAATCTGGGCCTACGGACTGCGCACCGCTTTTCGGAACAGCTTCGATCGCTCGTTAAACACGATGTTTATCGGCAATGTCGGGCAGGCGTCGCGCGAGGAGATCGACGCGGAAGCGGCGGTTTCGGGCGGCGGAATGAACTACGGCTGGCGCGTGCGCGAAGGCAGCATTCAGAACCCCGCCTACCCTAACGACCCGGTGCGGCCGAACGCGGTCGATCCCGCCTACGACTATCCGCGCGACATCGGCCAGACGGTGATCGGCGGTTATGTTTATCGGGGGCGGAGGGGGCGAAATCTGGCCGGCACCTATTTCTTCGCCGATTTCCTGGGACCGAACACGGGCATTTTCACCGGGCTCATTTACAGCCTCGATTTTGACGGCACGACCGCTTCGAATTTCAGGATATCACCGATGATCTCTTTCCCACGAGCGACGGCGGCTATCCGTTGCTCAACCCCGTGTCGTTAGGCGAGGACGCCACCGGCGAACTCTACATTGCCGATATCGGGAACGGGAGCGTCTTTAAGATCGTGCGCGGCCGTCGTTAGCACGGTCGGCAGACTTCAAGTCTGACCGGAGAACGCGAGCGAGCTCGCCTACATTCACGGGCTTCTGGTCCCCCACGCTCAAAGGCGCCCAAAGGGTAGCCTTCGCTTCAAACAGAAATGGCTATGCTTCCGCCTGCGGTTTTCAATTCCTCTCTTCGGCCAGCCGCCTACGCCCCCCAAATGTACTTTCGCTTTGGCGGCGTGCAGTTTCCTGAAAAAAAATGGCCCGTTCTCGTTCCCGATGACGCTTCGATGAGTGACAGGCAGTCAACCCAAACTTCTCCGAACAACATGAAACCAAAAACATATCTAGAACTGGCGGTACTCTTCCTTCTCCTTGCGACCAATGCAGCCTTCGCCCAGATCGATTCGCTCAGCACCAGGACGATCGTGGGCACAGGCGACGAGGTCGCGGTCAACGTCTTCGTCGTCAGCGGGAGCGGCTCCGTGACGGTCGTGCTCCGGCCTTCAACGACAACTGGAAAGGTTTGCAGGAACAGGACCCTGATCGATTCCGGCTTCGCGCCCTCTTCGGATCTGGAACCGGCCCTCATCGCCACGCTCGCTCCGGGCACCTAGCCGCAACCGTGCGCGGGGAGAACAACACCACCGGGACGGGTCTGAACGAGCTCTTTGATATCACCCCGGCGGGAGGAACCGCTTTCGTCGCCAGCTTCGCGGCGCGCGGGCGGGTCGAAAGCGGCGCCGGAGCGTTGGCCACGACGGCGGAATTCGGCGGAATTTCGCGCCGAGCAGCAGCTCTTCGTCGCCACTCTCGGCCCAACCCTCGCCCTCTTCTGCTTGCCCGGCTTGCCTGATCCCACGCTCTCCATTCTCGATGATATGGGCAACGTCATCCTGCAAAACGACAACTGGAGAGACATCCAGGAAGCCGAGATCAGCGCCACGGGCCAGCAGCCGCCTAACGACTCGGAACCGGCCGCCATCACCACGATCCGGCCGCACATACACCTACCTGAGTGAAGCGAAGGCGGGCGCCAGCGGCCTTGTTTACGCGGCGGGCACGGATCTCTCTAGTAGCGGAACGCTCCCAAATATCATCCCAATTCCAGACGACGTCCCCCTCGGACCCCTGAAACTACTCAACATCTCGACCCGGCTTCGGGTTCAGACCGGGGATAATGTTTTAATCGGCGGATTCATCATCACCGGGATAGTCCCCAAACGCGTCATCGTGCGCGCGCTCGGGCCGACGTTAGGCGATTTCGGGGTGACCGATGCCTTGGCCGATCCCATCCTGGAATTGCACGCCTCCGATGGCTCGGTCGTGAGCAACGACAACTGGATGACCACCCAGCAAACCGAGATCGAGGAAACGGGGCTGGCCCCCGGCAAGGATCTCGAGTCCGCCATCCACGCCACGCTCGACCCTGGTGCCTACAGCGCCATCCTGCGTGGGACGAATGACGGCACCGGCGTCGCATTGATCGAGGCTTACGATCTTGATGGGGCGGCCGACTCGCAGCTGGCCAACATCAGCACACGCGGCCTGGTCGAGGCGGGCGATAACGTCATGATCGGCGGCCTCATTATCGGCGGCGGCGATGCGCAGCAGAATGCGATCGTCCTCGTCCGAGGCAACGGCCCCTCGTTAGGTACAGCCGGAGTGATGGCGCCTTGGAGGATCCCATCCTCGAGTTGCGCGATGCTTCCGGCGCCCTCGTCGCCGCGAACGACGACTGGATGGAGACGCAGGAAATGGAAATCATGGACACCGGCCTCGCCCCCTCCGACGCACGAGTCCGCCGTCCTCGCGACCCTCGCCCCCGGCGTTTACACGGCCATTTTGAAGGGGAACGCGGAGGGGACCGGCGTTCGGGTTGGGCGAAGTCTACAATCTCGTCCAGAACTAGCCTTCCCAGCCAGTGGTAGCCGGGGGCCCCTCGTCCCGGTTATTCGCGACGAACTTTTCACCCGGCCTTTGACCCCGCGAGATACGATGATTAAGTATGAACACAGGTAATGAGGACAAAGCAGAAGGCACCGCCAAGGAA
>JBBSLW010000007.1:0-33898 GCA_038233495.1 Chthoniobacterales bacterium
CGCGTGGCTCACGGCGCTGTTCGAGGCGCGATTCGTCCCAGCGAAAGCCGAGCGCGGACCTGCCGCGGAGGTGAAGGTGAAGCCGGACCTCTTCTTCGAGCGTGAGGACAAGTGGATGTATCCCGCCGGGCCGGTGATGGCACTGCTCGGCGTGGCCCTCGCGATGATCGTGGTGCCATTCGGGCCGAAGCTCATCGGTGCGGATCTTGGCATCGGTGTTTTCTATGTGCTGGTCGTCATTGATTTCGTCGTGCTCGGTCTTTCGCTCGGCGGCTGGGGCGCGAATACGAAGGACGCGGTCGATGTCTATTACCGCGCCACTGCGCAACTCATCGCCTACGTGGTGCCACTCGGGCTCGCCTACATCGGCGCGATCATGATGGCGCGCTCGCTTTCAACGGTGGAGATCGTCAATCGGCAGGCCGGCCTGTGGTATGTGGTCGCACAGCCGCTTGGCTTTGCGCTCTACGTGGTCACGGGATTGATGCAGAGCTTTCGCGCGCCATTTTTGGAGCCGTTTTCAAAGCATATCGGGCACGGCGTGTTCAGCGTCTTTGGCGGCTGGAAAGCCCTCGCCTGGCGCGCTTCGCTCTCATCGCTGCTCTTCATCGTCGCGGCGATGGGCGCAGTGCTTTACCTCGGCGGCTGGCATGGGCCGCTGCTGCCGGGCTGGCTCTGGATGCTGCTGAAAACCTACGCGCTCATGGCACTGATGCTTTGGCTCGGTCGAATAGTGAAGCCGCTCAGCACCGCGCAGATGCTGGAGCTTTCGTGGAAAATCCTCACTCCGGTCGGCCTGCTCAATGTCCTGATCGTCGGCGGCCTGATCCTCCTGGGGGTGGGACAAAAATGATCCTCGACGCCATAACACAGTGGATAGCGTTCACCGCCTTCGCCCTCATCGCGATCGGCGGCGCGCTCGGCATGACTACGACGATGAGTATGTTCCGCAGCGGCATCTTTTTGATGGCGTCATTCATTGGCGTGGCCGGCCTTTTCATCCTGCTCTCGGCGGACCTGATCGGGCTTTTGCAGGTGATGATGTATGTCGGCGGGATGCTCGTGATGATCCTCTTCATGGTGCTCTTTATGAACGATCCGGGCGGCTCGATGATGGCCGGCATGGACATGTCGCCGGTGGAGAATTTCTTCAGTCGCGGCATTAAGTTGATGGACACGGAGAACGGCGCCGGACACGAGGAGCACTCCGGCCATTCCTCGCCTAACGACAACGCAAACGGGGAGAGCGGCAAAGAGCACGGGATGGAGATGGATATGTCGATGACGACGCCGGTGAAGAAGCACGCCGCCGTGCTTGCCATCGTTGTTGGTTGCGTGCTCGTGGCCTTGCTACTCCTGCGCCCTTCGTGGCCTATCTCCGTCTTGACGCCCAATCCGGCTTCCGCCGAACAAATTGGCACGCTGCTCATGGGCAAATACATGATGGCTTTTGAAGGCGCGGGCCTGCTGATCCTCACCGGCATCTTTGGCGCGGTGCTGCTCGCGCGTCCGGGAAAATTTCCGGGCGACGCCAGCCGCGAAGCCCATGTGTCCGTCGATGAAGATCCCGCGCCGATCGCGGACGACCCTCTGAAGCCGCTCGGACCGAAGTCCGGCGAGCCGCGCGAAATCTCTGTCACCGACATCCACCGCGACCGCTGACATGGCCATTCCGCTCACCGCCTACCTCATCGTGGCCGCGATTTTGTTCGCCATCGGCGTCTATTCCGTCATCGCGCAGCGCACCGCGGTGATGATCCTGATGGGCATCGAACTGCTGCTCAACGCGATCGGTCTGAACCTCATCGCGTTCTGGCGTTACGTGCGGCCGGACGACTATTCGGCGCAAATTTTCACCATCATCATTGTCACCATCGGAGCAGTGGAAATGGGCGTCGGTCTCGCCATCATGATGCTGCTCTATCGTAACCGGCAGACGGTGCAGGTCGATAAATTCGAGGATTTGAAAGGATGAGTGCGCTCCTGCTCGTCGTTCCACTCGCGCCGCTCGCCGCCGCGCTGGTCATCCTTTTTCTCGGCAGAAAAGCGACGCGCCTCGCGGGCTGGATCAATGTCGGAGGGGTCGCTATTTCGCTTTTGGCGCTGATCGGGCTCGGGGGCGGCGAGCCGCGCGCGGAGACAGTTTGGATGCAAAGCGGCGGACTCACGTTTACCGCCGGAATCGCGCTCGACACGCTGTCGCGCACGATAGCCATCGTGGTCGCCGCAGTCGCCTTGATCGTGAATTGGTATTCGGTCGGCCACATGGCGAAGGCGACGAGTCGGTTCTTCGCAGCGATGTCGTTTTTCGTCGCCGCGATGCTCACGCTGGTGCTGGCAAATTCCACCGTGCTGCTTTTCGCGGCGTGGGAAGCGGTCGGCCTCGCGTCTTTTCTGCTCATCGGGTTTCATTATCGCGAAGACGCCGCGCGGCAGGCGGCGCGCAAAGCATTTCTCCTCACGCGGCTCGGCGATGTGGGCCTGCTCCTTGGCTGGCTGCTGGCCCTGCGGCTGACTGGTTCCACGGACATCGAGCAGTTTCTCGGCATCGTGGGCGCAGGCAAAATCGCAGGCACAACACTCAGCTTGCTCGCGCTGTTATTCTTCGCTGGCGCGGTGGGAAAAAGTGCGCAACTGCCACTCACGGCGTGGCTGCCGGATGCGATGGCCGGCCCCACGCCCGTCTCGGCGCTCATCCATTCGGCCACAATGGTCGCCGCCGGCGTGTATCTCGTGCTGCGCTTTTTTCCGCTCTTCGCCGCCGCGCCCGGCGCGCTGACGGTGGTGCTGTGGATCGGCGCCACGACCGCACTTTTCGCCGCGCTTGTGGCCACGACGGAACGGGATTTGAAGCGCGTGCTGGCCTGGTCCACGGCATCGCAACTTGGCGAAATGATGTTCGCGCTCGGCCTCGCCGGACCACTCGCCGCGGCCTTTCACCTCGCGACGCACGCGACCTTCAAATCCACGCTCTTCCTTGCCGCCGGTGCGGTCGATCACGCCACCGGCACGCGCCGGTTGGATCAGCTTGGCGGGCTTGCGCGACGGCTCCCGATCACCGCCTGCGTCTTCGTCGCCGCCGCGCTTGCGCTCGCGGGCGTCTGGCCGCTCTCTGGCTTTTGGAGCGAAGACAAGATTCTCGAAGCCGCCGCCGCGCGCGGTTCGGGCTTCGCGTTCTATTTCATCGGATTGGTTTTCCTCGCCGGAGTTTACGTCAGCCGCGCGGCGACCGCAGTCTTTGCGAAATGGCCGCGAGGCAAGGAGCCCGATGCGCACGAGCCCGGTGCCAGCGTGAAGGGCGCGATGATCACGCTCGCGGTGCTGGCGATCTGCGCTGGCTTTGCGCTCTCGTTCTTCCTCGAGTCGGCCTTTCCGTTTCCGCACGGTCCGGAACTCGCATTCATCTGGAAAGTTGGCGTGCTCTGCGCCGCGCTCGCCGGTTTGGCGTTCGGCGGCTGGCGTGCGCGCGCCGCCGGACCCGCGCCCGCTTTTGGACTGAACTTCAGCCACCTCGCCACGACGCTGGATTCCGTCACGCTGGCACCCGCCAAACTTGGGATGTTCGCTGCACACGCCTTGGCTTCGATCGAGCAGGCGTTCGATCAATCCGTCCGGACCGTCGCGCACGGCACGCTCTCTCTCAGCCGCGCTGGGGATCGCTTCGAGAGCGGTCTCGACCATCTCGCGCGCGCTACTGCTGATTCGACGATGAGTGCCGCGCGTGGCGTCGGCGCCGCCGAATCGCACGGCTTCTCCGACTTGCTCGATGCCTTCGCGCGACTCTTCGGCCAGGCCGGCGGGCAGGTTCGCGGATGGGAGACCGGCAAGCTCTATCTCTACACCTTCGGCCTCTTCATCTGGGCGCTCCTCGCCGCGCTCGCCGGCTTTTTCTATTGGCGCTGAACCTTCACCCGAACCGCATCACACCATGCTGAACCTCGCCATTTTTCTCCCACTGCTGACCGCGCTGATCGTGCTCACGCTCCCGTCGTCAAAACCCGCGCTCATCCGCTGGACTGCGCTCGCCGGAGCCGCCGCAACGCTTATTGTCTCGACCATCCTCTGGCTCGGCTTCGATCCCGCCGGAGTCGCGATGCAATGGCGCACCACGGTCGAATGGGTGCCGAGCATCGGAGCTTCCTACGATGTCGGCGTCGGCGGCTTGTCGCTGCCGCTTATCACGCTCACCGCGCTGCTGCTCACGCTGGTCATGATTCACGTCCTGCCGATGCGCGAGCGAGTGAAAGGACACGCCTTTCTTTTCCTGCTCATGGCCACGGGATTGATCGGTCTTTTTGCCGCGCGCGACCTCCTGTTGTTCTATCTCTTTTTCGAGATCGGGCTCGTGCCGATGTATTTCATCATCGGCATCTGGGGCCATGAGGAGCGGCGCTATGCGGCGATCAAATTTTTCCTCTATACCCGCGCCGGAAGCCTCGCGATGTTGCTCTCTTTCCTCGGGCTTTATCTTGCGATGACGCCGCACACGTTCTCGCTCGACGCGATCATCGTCGCGCAACCGCTCGCCGGAAAACCCGTCGCCGCAGGGCTCGCCCTGCTCGGGATGCTCATCGGCTTCGGCGTGAAATTGCCCACGTTCCCGCTGCACAACTGGCTGCCCGACGCCCACGTCGAAGCCCCAACGGAAGGCAGCGTGATGCTCGCCGGCATTCAATTGAAAATGGGCGCCTATGGCCTCATCGCCGTGATGCTCCCGACGCTGCCGCAAGCCGCGCGCACCTACGGTTGGTGGATGCTCGCGCTCGGCGTCGTTTCGCTCATCTACGGCGCATTGGCCGCGCTCGCGCAGAGGGATTTCAAACGCCTTGTCGCCTACACCTCAGTCAATCACATGGGCTACATCCTCATCGCCGTCGCGGTCGCCGCGCTTGCCGCCGAATCATCCGTGCGGCAGCTCGCGCTCAATGGCGCTCTCCTGCAAGCGATCAGCCACGGCCTGCTCACTGGCGGGATGTTTTTCCTCGCGGGCATTTTGCAAAGTAAAACCGGAACACGAGAAATGGCACGCTTCGGCGGGCTGATGAGCAAGGCGCCGCTCTCCAGCGCATTGCTCGGCGTGCTCGCGTTCGCATCGCTCGGGCTGCCGGGATTTTCGGGTTTCGTCGCCGAGTTCCAGGTTGTCGGCGCGACGCTGTCGATCAGCGTCTGGGCCGCGGTGTTCATCGTGCTCGGTTTGGTCATAACGACCGGGCTTTACCTGCGCATCCTCGTCTCGATGGTCATGGGCGAGCCGCCGGCGGATTCGCCAAAGTTGAGCGATCTCAGTGGCCTTGAGCTCACGGCCGTCGCGCCGCTCGCCGTGCTTTCGCTGGTCATCGGCGTGCTGCCATTCGTCATCCTGCCGATCATCGAAAACGGCACGCGCCTTCTCGCGGAGCTGCGCTTTTAAGGAACGATGGAACTCTGGGCGATCATTCCCGAGCTAATCCTCGCCGGGCTCGCGCTTGCGCTCGTGCCCGTAGCCGGCTGGGCGCGCGGACGCTGGCAAGCCGTGCCGGGAATCGTGGCGGCGTTCGGTTTTCTCGCCGCCATCGTCATGACCGCGCGCATGCTTTCGTGGACCACGCCCTTCCCGATCTTTGAAGGAACCTACGCGATCGACGGATTCAGCACGGTCTTCAAGCTGATCCTCGAACTCGGCGGCCTCGTCACCGTGCTCGTCGCGCACAGCTACTTCCGCGGACACTCGGCGCTCGCCCACGCTCCCATCGCCATTCTCCTCTCCACGCTCGGCGGCATCGGCCTCACCTCGGCGCTCGATCTCGGAATGATCGTCCTCTTTCTCCAGCTCCTCAGCCTCGCCTCCTATCTGCTCGTCGCCCTCGTCCGCGGCGACAAACTCGGCAACGAGGCGACGATGAAATACTTCATCTATGCCGCGACCGCACTCGCGATCATGGCCTACGGGCTCACCTTTCTCTACGGCCTTACCGGCAGCCTCGAATTGCGCACCATCGGCGCTGCGCTGCCCGCCGCCGATCCCGTCTGGATCTTCGTCGCCTTCGCGCTCTTCCTCATCGGATACGCGTTTGAGATCACCGTCGTGCCGTTCCATTTCTGGGCGCCCGATGTCTATGCCGGCGCGACCGCACCCATTGCCGGTTACCTTTCCGTCGTGCCGAAAGTAGCCGCCTTCGCCGGCCTCCTGCGGATCTTGTTGCTCGCGCTGCCGGGCGGGTTGGCGAATTGGCCCACCATCATCGCCATCCTCGCCGTCGCCACGATGTTCCTCGGCAATCTCGCCGCGTTGCGCCAGACGCGATTGAAGCGGTTGCTCGCTTACTCCAGTATCGCGCAAGCCGGTTACCTGCTCATGGCCGTAGCCGTCGCCGATCGCGTGCCCGCCGCGTTGGGCGCCATCGCCTACTACCTCACCGCCTATCTTTTTATGAATCTCGGCGCCTTCGTCGTCATCGCGCAGATCGAGCGTGGCACCGGCACCGACCACATCGCGAGCTTGCGCGGACTTGGCCGCACCGCGCCCTGGCCCGCCGCCGTGCTCGTTCTCTCGCTCCTCTCACTTGCCGGCATCCCGCCGCTCGCCGGCTTCATCGGAAAAATCTTCCTCCTCAGCGCCACCATCGAGGGCGGGCTGCTCTGGCTCGCGATCATCGGCATCATCAACATGACCGTCGCGCTCTACTACTACATCGCGCCTGCCGCGCAGATTTACTTCCCCGCGCCCGACAGACAGCTCCATCTCGCTCGCGGATTCGGCTATCAACTTTCCCTCGCCTTGACTCTTCTCGGCACTCTGTTTCTCGGTATTTTGCCGGCCCCAATCATGACGATCACCCGCCACGTTGGCGAGTTGCTGCGATGAGATCAGCCCGAAGATCTTCAGGAAGCGGGGCCATCAAAAACTGAGCTTCGTTCCGCTGACGAGACATTAGATCGTGAAACATCTCTTCGTTTGGACGGTAAGATTCATTATCATTCCGCTCACGATCTTACTGGCAGCGACGGTAGTCGTTCTGATTTTGCTGCGGCTTTATGCGCAACATAAAATCGCCCGCGAAATTCGGGTTACTGCTCCGCGCGGCATTCACTCCATCGAAAAAATCCGCCTCGGCGGCATCGAGCAATGGATCCAGATCCGCGGCGAAGATCGGCGCAAACCGATCCTGCTTTTCCTGCACGGCGGTCCTGGGTTTCCGCAAATGCCGTTCGCCCATCTCAACGCCGAGTTGGAAAAGCATTTCGTCGTCGTGCAGTGGGACCAGCGCGGCGCCGGGAAGTCCTATTCGTGGTCGATCCCGCGAGAGTCGATGAAGGTCGAACAGTTCGTGAGCGACACGCATGATCTCGTGAAGGTGCTTTTGCAGCGATTTCAGCAGCCGAAATGTTATCTCGTCGCGCATTCCTGGGGCACGGTCTTCGGGACGCTCGCGGTGGCGCGCGATCCGCAGCTTTTTTTCGCCTATGTCAGCATCGGACAGGTTGCCTATTTTCCGGAATCGCAGCAGGTGCGTTATCAATTCGCCCTCGACGCGGCGCGCCGGGATAAAAACGAGAAGGCGCTCGCGACTTTGCGCCGGATCGGACGTCCGCCTTACCCGAATTTCGATCAAAGCGATCGCCTGAAAAAATGGGTGAGCCACTACGCCGACCTCGCATATCCCGACATCAGCCCCTGGCGGATGGCGTGGTGGGCTTTGGAATCACCGGCTTATTCGTGGATCGATCTCATCAAAATTCCGCTCGGAGTCCGTTACTCGTCAGATCGGCTGTGGCGGGAAGTGTTTTATCAGATCAATCTTTTCCAGCAGGCCCCGCGGCTCGAGGTGCCGGTCTATTTTCTCCTCGGCCGCCATGACGAAGTGGTCACGGCTACGGTCGCGGAGCGTTATTTCAAGGCGCTCGTTGCGCCAAAGGGAAAGCGTCTGATCTGGTTTGAGAATTCCGGGCACTGGCCGCAATTCAACGAGCGGCAAAAATATCGGGAGACGCTGATCGATCAGGTGCTGCGGGAGACGACGCGCTGAGGTTATCGAGGCTTGACCGTATGCCGACCCGGCTGCGCATTCTGCATCTTCTGACGCAGACGCCGTTATGCGTTTGCCATTTCCAAGACGCCTCGCGCGAGCCGCAGGTGAAGATCTCGAAACACCTCGCCTACCTGCGCGCGCGCGGCCTCGGTCGCGACGAAACGAAAAGGAAACTGGATCGTTTATTCGCTGCCGAAGAAGCGATCCGCGGAACTGGAAAGCAACCGGAAGTGCCTCCAGGATTGCACCGTCCGATCCCATTTTCCGCAAGGATCTGCAACGGCTGCAGAAATTCAGGCCGGTTGCTGCGAACCGGCTGGCGTTTTCGCCGAAGAAGCGGTCATTTAGCGAATCCGATGAAAGAACGCGTCCTTTTCATCTGCATCCACAACAGCGCGCGCAGCCAGATGGCGGAGGCGTGGCTCAACCACATCTGCGGGGAGCGCTTCGCCGCGCAGAGCGCCGGGTTCGAACCGGGCACGCTCAATCCTCTCGTGGTCGAGGCTATGGCGGAAGTCGACATCGACATCGCGGGGAAAGCGACCCAGGCCGTTTTCGACGTTTGGAAATCGGGCCAGCTTTTCGCTTACGTCGTCACCGTCTGCGACGAGACGAGCGCGGAGAAATGTCCCGTCTTCCCGGGGCCGGCGAAGCGGTTGCATTGGGGTTTCCCTGATCCGTCCGTTCTCACCGGAACGCACGAGGAGAAACTGTCGGGTGCGCGCCGGATTCGCGACGAGATCCGGGCCAAAGTCGAGGCGTGGTGCGAGGAAATCTGCGCCCCCGCGCAGCCGTGAAAATCCGGCTCGCCACTGTCAGCGACGCGGAAGCGATCAACGCGATTTACAACCATTACGTCCGCACCTCGGCCGCCACCTTCCAAGTCGAGGACGAGACGAGGGAAGAGCGCGAAGTGGAATTGCGGATCCGCCCGTCGAATCAGCCGATGATCGTGCTGGAAAATGGCGATGCCATCGCGGGCTGGGGCGCGCTCTCGCCTTTCCAGTCGCGCTGTGCCTACCGCGACACAGTCGAGCTGACGGCTTATGTGCGGCACGACGCTCATGGGCAAGGCCATGGCCGCCTCCTCGTGCAGGACCTGATCGAACGCGCCCGCTCGTTAGGTTATCACGCCATTGTGGCGGTCTCCTGCGAGGAATCGGAAGGGATGATTCGTTTATTGAAGTCGTTAGGCTTCGTCGAGGCGGGCCTGCTCCGCCAGGTCGGGAGCAAATTCGATCGCCGGCTCGACGTCATCTACCTGCAGCTGTTACTCTAGCCCAAGCGCGCGCGACGACGCGGGCGCGATTCCATGGTGGAGTAATGACGAAGAGGAGGAGATGTGATGATCAGCTTTGACGACAACGACTACGGTGAAACCGATATCCTGAAAGGTCTCCTGGCCGGCGTGGCGGGCGGCCTGCTCGCTTCATTTTTAATGGAGCAATTCCAGGCCGCTTGGAGCGCGGCGGCTGAGGCGATCTCTTCCGAACCGAAGAGTCCCGGCAGAAAAACGGACCCGGCCACGGTCAAGGCGGCGAACATGATTTCGGAAAAAATCACCGGTCGCAAAGTGCCGGCGAACTACAAACCGGCGGCGGGCGAAGCGATCCATTACGGGATGGGCGCAGTCTCGGCCGCGACCTATGGCGTGCTGGCCGAGGTGGCGCCGATCGTGACGGCGGGAGATGGCCTCGTCTTTGGCACCGGCGTCTGGGCGCTGGCGGATGAGTGGGCCGTGCCGGCGGCCGGACTCTCGAAGTCGCCGAAAGAAATCCCCCTAACGACGCATCTTTACGCGCTCGTTTCCCATTTGGTCTACGGCTGGATCACCGAGACCGTGCGCCGCGCGGTGCGGCGAGCGCTTTAGGCCGGAGTTCCTGCGTGGCGATGTTGGTTACGGCTTGAGCACGACCTTGATGCAGCCGTCTTCTTTGTCCCGGAAAGTCTTGTAGAGCTCCGGCCCTTCCGCGAGAGGGCGATTATGCGTGATGACGAAGGAAGGATCGATCTCGCCGCCATTGATCTTGTCGAGCAGCGGCTGGGTGTAACGTTTCATGTGGGTCTGACCCATCTTCATCGTTAAACCTTTGTTCATCGCCGCGCCCATTGGCAGGCTGTCGACCGCACCGACGTAGACGCCCGGGATCGAGACCGTCCCGGCCTTGCGGCAGCACATGATCGCCTCGCGCAGGACGTGGGCGCGGTCGGTCGCGAGATGAATCGCGGCCTTCGCCTTGTCCATCACCGCATCGAGCGAGCCCGCGCCATGCGCTTCCGCGCCGACCGCATCGATGCAGCGATCGGGTCCGCGGCCCTTGGTCATTTCCTGGAGGCGTTCGTAAACGCCGCCCTCAACCTTCTCGAAATTGATTACCTCGGCCTTGCCGTGTTCCTCGGCCATGCGCAGGCGTTCCGGGACGCGATCGATCGCGATCACGCGCCCGGCGCCAAACATCCACGCGCTCTGGATGGCAAACTGCCCGACTGGCCCGCAGCCCCAGATCGCGACGGTGTCGCCCGGTTCGATCTCCGCATTTTCCGCCGCCATGTAGCCAGTTGGGAAAATGTCGGAGAGGAAGAGCACTTGTTCATCGCTCAGCGAATCATTCTCGATCTTGAGCGGGCTCACGTCGGCGTGCGGGACGCGCAGATATTCCGCCTGTCCGCCGGGGTAATGGCCGGTCAGATGCGAGTAGCCGAACAATCCCGCGGGCGCGTGTCCCATCGCCTTGGTCGCAGAGTCGGCGTCGCGGTTCGTCGTGTCGCAACAGGAATAAAGCTCCTTCTCGCAAAAGAAGCAGCTCCCGCAGGCGATCGTGAACGGCACCACCACGCGATCGCCCACTTTCAAATTTTTCACCTCGCGACCGACCTCGATCACTTGCCCCATCGGCTCATGCCCGAGAATGTCGCCATCCTCCATCGCCGGCATGTAACCATCGAGAAGATGGAGATCCGAACCGCAGATCGCGGTGCTGGTAATTTTTACGATGACATCCCGCGCGTCTTCGATCGTCGGATCGGGAACCGTATCGCAGCGAATATCTCCTTTGCCGTGCCAGACGAGTGCTCTCAATTTTACAGTTTCCTTGGTTGATGATTAGATAAAGAGAACGTCTGCGCGGAATGATCCGGACTGGTTTTTCCGGTGCGCCCCGGGAAGAAAAAGAATCGCACATCATAAGCGTCCGGAGAGCGCGCCCGATCGGACCACCTTTCCAGCGCTTTATCGCGGGACGCCCCCCTTCGACGGAAAATAATAACCAAGAGCAAAAGCAAACCGATGGGAAAAGAAGAGAACATTGCGACACAGAAAAAATTCGGAGCTGCGATCAACAGTGGCAACCTGAAGGCGATCAATGAACTGATGACGGCGGATGTGCAGGATCACGATCCGGCCCCCGACCAGGGAAAAGGGCGGCAGGGTTTCATCGATTTCTTCACGAAATTCCGGCAGGCCTTTCCCGATCTCGAAGTCGCGGTCGACCAGATGGTGACCGACGAGGAGAACGTGGCGATCGCCTACACCGTGACCGGCACACACGAGGGAGATTTCATGGGCGTCGCGCCGACCGGCAAAAAGATCAAAGCGCGCGGGATGCAGATTGCGCGTTTCGAAGAGGGCAGGATCGCGGAACGCTGGGGCAGCACCGACGAGCTCGGGATTCTGAAACAGCTCGGCCAGGCGCCCGCCTGATGGCGGATTCCTTGCCTAACGAGAACTAAATTTAGCCGCCCGCGCCCGCGGGGTGTTTCCGGGCGTAGATGACGAAGGCGAGGAGCAGCGCGACGCAGGTGGGAATCAGCGCCTGCACCGGCCCACCGCTGAGATAGGTCAGCACGACCGCGCCGAGCATGATGAGCAAAAGCCCGAGCGCGGCGAGCGTGGTCAGGCCAGGGCGAATCTTGAGCAGGCTCGGCAGAACAAGCCCAAGCCCGCCGAGAACTTCGCAGACGCCGATGAAGCGCAGGAGCCATCCCGGCATCGGCATTTCCTGGGTCATGGCCGCGATTGGCATGACCAATTTCATGACGCCGGCAAAAAGGAAAAGTGCGGCGAGCAAGCCTTGAATGATCCAGAGGGCGTATTTCATGAGCGTGGTTTGGTTAAAATTTGGGCAGCGCTCGCTTTATCTTGCGACGATCGTTCCCCTCCCAAAAGGACATTCTGCTGCAGTTTTTCGCACCTCTCGGTCGGGCTTGATGAGGAATAAGCCAAAGTTCCGCGCCTCCTCCCTTCGGTGAAAATGAGACTCGTTGTGTGGTTCTGCGCATTTCTCGGCTGGACCAGCGTAGCCATGGCGCAGACGCCGAATGCCAACCCCGCCACGGTGGAGAAAGCGCTTTTTGCGGGCGGATGTTTCTGGAGCATGCAACCGCCCTTCGACCGCGTCCCGGGCGTCCTCTCGACGCGGGTCGGCTATGCCGGCGGCTCCCAGGCCAACCCGACCTACAAGCAGGTCGCGAGCGGCGAGACCGATCATCGCGAGGTGATCGAGATTACCTTTGATCCGGCGCAAGTTTCCTATGCCAGCCTGCTCGAAGTTTTCTGGCGCAACATCAGCCCGGTGCAGCGCGACGGTCAGTTTCTCGACGTCGGCGATCAGTACACGACTGCGATTTATGCGCTGAACGACCAGCAGCAAAAAGCGGCCGAAGCATCCAAAATGGCCCTAACGAACTCCGGAAAATTTTCGAAGCCGATCGCGACCGTCATTCTCCCGGCCGCCACTTTCTGGCCGGCGGAAGAGTATCATCAAAAGTATTACCGCAAGAATCCGATGGGCTACGGCATGTATCGCGCGACCTCGGGTCGCGCTTCCTATCTCCTGCGCGTCTGGGGTTCCGGAAAATAAGCGCGCGCCGTGCGCCGGTTCAAGGCGCGTCGAGCGCGCCCACGATCCGGTAGACGTGATAGGGCAGGGTGCGCGTTTCCTTGCCGCCGTTGAAGCGCGCCATCGTCTGGATCTGCGAGGTCGTGACGAGGAGCGAGCCGTCCGGCGCCCAAGCGAGGCTGTCGGGCCAGCTCAGGCGTCCGTCCGAGACGACGGTGCTGAGCTTGTCTGCTTTCGGGTCCCAGGCCTGGACCGCGCCGTGCTCGATGTCGGTCAGGTAAAGCCGGCCGTTCGGGCCCATCATCATTCCATCCGGGGCGGGCGTTTCAGTCACGGTTTCCACCTTTGTGCTTAACTGGCTTTTCGTTAGGCCGACGTTCTTCAGGTCGGCCACTTTGATCCGGTAGAGCGTCTTCCCGGTCAGCGCGTGGTAGTAGAGATAACCGGCAAGATGATCGAAGGCGATCCCGTCAGAATGAATTTTCGGCGGCTCGCCGTTCTCCGCCAGGAGATCGCTGCCGTTGACCTTCAGCTTGAAATCCTTCTCCGCCTGGGTGGAATGATCGTCCTGCAAAACCCGGCGCGCCTTTCCGCTGCGCAAGTCGACCACCACGATCGCGCCGAGGCCGGAATCGGTGATAAAAGCGGTCTGCGTTTTCGTGTCGACCCGGACGTCGTTCAGGTAGCTTTTTTTCGGCGCGACTTCTTCGCCGAACGGGATCATCTGCACGACCTCGTTCTTGACCAGGTCGACCTTGAGCAGCTTCGGGCCCCCCTTGACGATCTCCTTCATTTTGGGCGCGGCCGGGTCGAGAATCCAAAGACTGTCGCTCTCATCCACATACACGCTCTGCACGCAGACGAAGTGCGTCCCGGGCGCGCCGGGCCGGTTCCACTCTTCGTTAGGGAAAGGCTGCGGTTTTCCATTCACGATCTCGGCTACGGAAATGGTGTGAGCGTCCGACCAATCGGGAAAGTTGACGAAGATTCGCCCGCTTTTCGACGCGGCCACGCCGGTCACCTGCTGGTCGGGAAAACTGGCGACCATCTCCAGAGTGGCGGTTGCGGCGAGGGCGGAGGAAGCGGCGAGACTGGTAAGGAGAAGGCAGGCGAGTTTCATCTTGAGCCTCGTTTCGACTGCGCGTGGGACAATTTCAAATTTCATTTCCCCTCTGGATCGCAGCCCGGGCGAGCAAAGCGCGCACTTCTTCATCCGTCGTCTGGCGGAAATTCTCGTAAAACTGGCCGACCCCGAAGAACGGATCCGGCGTCGCGACACAGACCACTTCGTCGGCCTCCGCGCGCATTTCCTGACAACTTGATTCCGCCGCTACCGGCACCGCGATGATGAGGCGCGCCGGCCGATGCGCCCGCACCGCGCGCGCCGCCGCCCGCATCGTCGCGCCGGTGGCGAGCCCGTCATCCACCAGCACAACCGTGCGACCGGCGAGTCCGGGAAAAGGTCGCGCGCCGCGGTAGAGTTGCTCGCGCCGCAGCACTTCCTTTTCTTCGCGCGCGGTCGCCTGCTCGACTTTTTTGTGCGCGTGCCGGCCGAGCGCGGCCACCACTTCGAGATTCAGGACGCGCCCGCCACCAGAGGCGAGCGCACCCATCGCCAGCTCCTCCTGTCCTGGCACCCCCAGCTTGCGCACCACGATCACGTCGAGCGGCGCGCGCAAGGCCTGCGCGATTTCGTAACCGACCGGCACGCCGCCCCGCGGGAGGGCGAGCACGAGCAGGTTGCGGGCTTCGCGCCAGCCTTCCAGCTCGCGCGCGAGCGCGCGACCGGCCTGTGCTCGGTTGAGGAAGAGCATCGCCTTCATGGTATCACGCCGGAGTTCGTTAGGCGCAAATTCTTCGCTTGTTTCGCGCTTAAAGCAGGCGAGGAAATTCCGCCCTGCGATGAGGAGAGGAAACGAAATCGAACGCACCGCCGCCGTCCCGGAGGACCTGACGGGTCGTCCCCGGCGAGTCGCGACCGGCGGCGTTTCCTGGCGAAAGACCTTCTCCGCTTTCCAGTATCGGAACTACCGGCTCTACTTCTGGGGCCAGCTGGTTTCGCTCATCGGCACCTGGATGACGAGCACCGCGCAGGGCTGGCTCGTTTATCAGCTGACCGGCTCCAAGGCATTGTTAGGCATCGTCGCTGCGGCCGGGACCGCGCCGATGCTTTTCTTTGCCACCTGGGGCGGATGGGCGGCTGATCGTTTCCCGAAACGCACCGTCCTCATTTGGACCCAGAGCGTGATGATGATCCTCGCTTTCATCTTCGCCGCACTCGTCGGCTCGGGGCTGATCCGGCCCTGGCAAATCATCGTGCTCGGCCTCTGCGGCGGCGTGGTCATGGCTTTCGACATGCCGGCCCGGCAATCGTTCGTGGTCGAGATCGCGAGCCGCGAGGACCTGATGAACGCGATCTCGCTGAACAGCGCGATGTTCAACGGCGCGCGGATCATCGGCCCGGCGATCGCGGGATTCCTGATGGCGAAAGTCGGAATCGCGCTCTGCTTTTTCATCGATGGGGTAAGCTTTCTTGCGGTCCTGGCCGGGCTTTGCATGATGCGTTTGCCGCCCCACGTCCCGGTCGCCGCGACCGGTGGCCCGCTCGCGCAATCGCTCGAGGGCTTTCGCTACGTCTGGAATCACGTCCGGGTCCGGACGATTTTCGCGCTCTTTACCATCGTTGGCATTTTCGGCTGGTCCTACTCCGTCCTGATGCCGGCCTTCGCGCGCGATGTCCTGCACCTCGGCGAGCAGGGTTACGGCTTCTTGTTAGGCGCGAGCGGAGTCGGGGCGCTGGCCGGCGCCTTCACGACCGCGACCTTCGGGACGAGCATTTCGTCGCGGAAACTTGCCTTCGGCGGGGTCTGGCTCTTCTGCGTGATGCTCTTCATCTTCGCGTTCAATCGCAACCTGATCGTCGCCATGCTCTGCCTGGCCGGGATCGGGTTTGGGATGATGCTTTTCTTTTCCACCTCCAACACCACCGTGCAGACGATTGTGCCTAACGAAATGCGCGGGCGGGTGATGGGAGTCTGGGCCCTCATCTTCGGCGGCATGATCCCCTTCGGGAGCCTCGAAGCCGGCGCGCTCGCGCATTACGTCGGCACCTCCGCGACGCTCGCCATCGGCGCCTGCATTTGCGCGCTGGCAGCCTTTGTTACGCTCCTCATCGTCCGCCAGCGCGACGCCCAACTGGCGGCCGCTGGAGGCGCCTAACGAATTGCCCGGGATCAAAAACCATTGTTATCCTGAGCCGGCGCAGCGCGGCGAAGGACCCCGCAATTGCAATGGGCGTTGATTGGCCGCGGGGCGCGCGGATTCCAGAGGAGAGGTCCCTCGCCTTCTACGCGGCTCGGGATGAGAGCGGCTCCTACACAACCGGCCGGCGCTTGGGATTTCGATTTCGGCGACGCCCACTATCTTACGCGTTCGCCACACAGCCGGGACGGGCTGTGCTCCGTTAAGGCGCCGCGGGATCCCTCGACTGCCGCTCGGGATGACAGAGTAGGTAGCCCGCGCGCATTGGTCGTTCCGGGCAAAGCGGCGAGCCTAACCTCCGGTAGTGCGCGTTTCACCGCCACTGCGTTCGTTACGCGTTTCGCTGATGGTGAAGTGAAGCGTCGATGGCGGAGGTCATCTGTTCGGCGCTTGGTAAATTTTCCTTGCCGATGAAATCGACGATCGATGCCGCAGCGCTTTCGGGATTCGCCAGCAACGAGGGATAATTGATTTCGATGAATCGGACGTGCGGCGCCGCCATCATCCATTTGCGAACTTCGTCCCGGTGCGCGGTGAGACCGCGGCGAAGTTGTTCATCATCGAGGGCCGCTCCGGTTGTGCCTGATCGATTAATCATCACACGCTGCGACTTTGCCACTTCTTCGATGGGGCGCGTCATGAAGATGACTTTGTAATCATGCTTGGCCGGCAGCCGGGGAAGCAGCATCGAAATGCATTTGATCGCGTGGCCATTCAGCGCCTCCTCATCGAGCAGCTCCGGTTCTTTCCCAATGCGCTTGATCGCCTCCCATTCGAAGTAGCCTTTCGGATTATCCAGATCGGCAGCCCGCTCACCATCGCTCCGCACCGGCATCCCCCCAGCCACCAGCATCTGCATCATCAACGAGGTGCCGGAGCGCGGCAGACCTGAAACGAGCACAAACGTTTTTCCCGACTTCTTCTCTTCCGGCTTTGGATCGGGGCGTTCGCGCAGGAGAATTTTGAGCCGTTCTTCGCGCAGCGGGATCTCAGGTAGATCGAACAATTTCTGGCTCCGATCGATCGTCGCCGCCTGCGCGCGGGGCCGGCTCTGCATGATTCGCTCGGCTTCCTCTCGATGCCATCGCGCCTTGTCTCCATCGCCGCCATTGTTGCGATGCAGGGTCGCGAGATAGCGGTGCGCGTTCACCATCTTCGGCTGGAAGCGCAACGCGGTTTCAAAAGCCACGATCGCGCGCTCCGGTTCGCCGGAGCGAGCCATCGCCACCCCAAGGTTGTAATGCGCAACCGGCAAGCGATGGAGCAGACTGACCGCGCTGAGCGCGGCATCCACCGTTTCCTGGTTACGGCCGCGGCGTTGATGCACGGTCGAGAGCCCCTGGAAAGCGAGCGCGTTATCTTCGTCCAGCGAAAGCGCGCGTTCGTAAGCGAGATGCGCATTCTCCCATTGGAGGAGGCGGGCGTAGGCATCCCCGAGCTGCACGCAGACGTTGGCCAGCCTTGGGTTCATTGCTTCCGCCCCGAGCAACGCCTGCAAAGCGCCGCCGAGATCGCCGCCCGCCATCTTGATTCGCGCGAGCAAAAGCAGACCAGGCGGGTTGTCCGGTGCGCCATGGTCGTGCAGGGCGAGGAGCAGCCGCTCGCCTTGGGCGAGATAACCCGCTTCGACATAGCAGGCGGTCAGTTGGATGAGGAAACGATCTTCCCACGGGCGCCGCCGCACGATCTCCTCCAGCAACGGCAGCGCCTGATCGGCGCGGTTCTTCCAGAGGAGGGTGCGCGCGACGTTATACTTCCCCTCGATGTCGGCCGAGTCCGCCATCTTCTCCTTGTCCGCGCTCGGATCTTCGATGTAGCCGAGCGCGGCGAATTGCTGCATCAGTTCGTTGGCCTGTTCGCGATCGATCTGCTTGTCGCCACTGTGCATCCCGGCTTCGCCCGGTCGTTCATCCCAGCTTGGGATCACCTCGATTTTTGGCGGCACTTCGAACACCTCCAGAAGCGGCCGGCCATCCATATCCGCGCCCACGGGCAAATCGAAGAGCGACAGAACTGTCGGCGCAATATCGATCAGGCTTGCGCCGTAAATGCGCTCGTCGCGCTTAATCCCGGGCCCGGCCATGACAAAAATCCCGTACTGCCGATGCCAGACCGCGGGCCCGGCCGGCTCGCGCGGAATGCCCTGCGGTCGCTGCGAGCCCGATTCAAAGCCGTGGTCGGAACAAAGAATCACCGTCGTCTCCGGCCCGGCGAGTTGAAGCAGGCGCTCCAGCATCATGTCGTGGAAGCGGTAGGCGCCTTTCACCACATCCTGGTAGAGGTTGAAATCCTCTTCGCTGATCCACGGCAGCTTCGGCGGATGATACGGCATGAACGAATGCGAAAAATGGTCGACTGCGTCGTAGTAGACCGCGGTGAAATCGGCCGGCTCGTTCTCCATCAGGAACGTCGCCACCGCGTGAATGGAGGCGGCGTCACTCAGGACTCGGGCGAAGCCTTGCAGCCGGGGGTCCTTCGCTTGATCGATCCTGGCCGCGTGCGGAATGAAAGGCAGAATATGCTGCTCCGTCAGCTCGTTAGGGAAAACCTTGAAGCGCGCCAGCTCCGCCGCTTTCTCTGCCGGATGGACCGCGCCGACTGGAATTTTCCAGCCTTTCTCCGGATCGAAGCGGACTCCGCCAAACGCGTTCGTCACCACGTTTCCATTGATCGGCTCGGCCGGGTGACTCGCCCACCAACCCACCACGTTACTGCGCAGAGCCGATTGGGTGAGCATGTTCCAGAGCGCTTTGGTTTTGCGCGAGGTGCTGGTGTAGGGACGCGCCCCGCCGTTCACCGGGTCCGGCTCGATGAAGCCGTGGATCCCGTGTTTATCGGCGAACTTTCCGGTCGCGACCGAATTCCAGAGCATGGGCGAAAGAATCGGCTGGAGCGTGGCCAGGTTGCCCATCACCCCGCGGTTGATGAATCCGTCCAGCGTCGGCATCAACCCTGCCTCGATGAGGGGGTTGATGTGTTCCCAATCCGCCGCATCCCAGCCGATCAGGAGAACTTTGCGCGCGCTCACATGTGAAGATTATCGATCAGGAAGGCAGGAACGCAGGAATTTCTTAGACTCATCATCCTGAGCGGAGACGAAGGGCCTCACGCTGATGCTGATTGCCAGAGAAGCGCCTACTAACGCCCACTTACCCTCAACCATCAACTCTCAACTGCCGCTTGCTCGCCCGCGCCGCGCGCCACGCCAGCAGACTTGTGCAGCCGAGCGCGAGGAGACCCAGCGACCCACCGGACTCGGGGACTGTGGCCGTGCCTGTTTGACCCGCGGTGATTCTCTCGCCCGGATCGGCAAAGGCGTAGTCGATTAAGGTGAAGCTATTTCCCGGTTGACCATCCATGTCGATCCGGGCCCAGCCGTATTGCAGACCCGAGCCGCCATTGAACCTAAAACCGACAAAACCAGTGCCAGGGTCGAGCCATTGGGCATTATACGGCGCGCCTCCCTCGAAGCCATAACCGATGGCCAGAATTCCGTTGCTATCTACGAAAGGCCTGGTGTTGATACTTTGCCCGAAGGCTAACTTTGACACATAACGCCGGAATGTGGATCTAGATCCAGCGGAAAATCCGGCAACCGCTCCCGCTACAATGGGCGTGAATAGGGAAAAAAATGCACTTCCGTGAATGCCGGAACGGTTGTGGGACAGAAGAATGGAGTTTCCTGGTTGGTTCAATGGAAAGCGGTAGGAACGGAGGCCGGTGGCTTCATCGAAATGGTAATTGATCAGACCCGAGTAGATTATGTCCGCCTCGGAGGAAACAGCGCAGCACAAAGTACTGGCCGCACCGGCACTCGCATAGGCGAGCCATCGGGAATTTGGCATTGTTGCGGGTCTTCGTCGGGTAGAGGCAGTTGGTTTCATATCGCGTTTGTGTAAGAGTTCGTCGATTTGCAGCGCTACAATTTTCATGGAACAACCACGCGCACCTTCAACCATTCACCACCGGAGTCTACTCCATTACCGACGGGCTTTATCGAAATCGCTCCATCTACCAAGGTGCTGTTTTTGGGTATGGCGGCGTCCCAGTATTCAGGCGTTCCGGCAGGGCTTGGTTGAACCCAATCGATGAGCAGGCTACGAACGAAAGCTTTTTCTACTTTGGTGACGTAAGCGCCGTTGGAGAGGGTGTAGTTAGTTGTCAAATTTCTGCGATAACCCACCCAGTAGTCGTAGGTCGCGTCTTTGTAAATCTTTAGCCCCAACCAAGTGGTCGTTCCATTTGGAGTACTGGCGGGATTGTCAAAGGCGTAAATCTTGTAAGTGCCGGTTACCGACACGGTTTTCACTTGAGACGCAGTGATCCAACCTAGCTGCCGCTTGTAGTCCTCGTTAAAGTCATTCTCAGGGCCCTTGTCCCAATTGCGCCCCATGACATCGAATTGATCTGCATAGCCCCCTGGGTCCGGCGTTCCGGTTCCCACCGGTTTTGGCGGACTGACAGGGTTACCATCAGTAACCTGCCACCGATTTGCATGCAAGCAGCCGTAGGTGTGACCAATTTCGTGCGCAGCAAGGCGCCAATCGAAGCCGCCATTCATCCAAATCCGCTTCCATTTGATGTCGGCGAAGCCGCCATAACTCCAAACGAGGTGAGGAAAATGCACCATGATTCGGTCATAATTGTTCATATTTACATTGGCCGCGGCCACTGCATCTTGATGAATGACGTTCCTGAAATTCTCGGCGTTCGCGTTTAACAAGCCTTGGTAATAGGCCGTGCTTCCTTGCAGCACATAGGTGTTGGTCACAGTAGGAACGAGATCGGTCCTGCCGCGTGAGTAGTCGCGGTAATACGAAGCGGTCTCGGCCAGGTCGTCGTAGTCTGCATTGGGCGAACCACCCAGCGCCTGGTCGCTGAAGCTGACACGAATGCAAATCAGAGTCTTGGTGCCGGTGCTCCAGGCCAGATCCGGGACATATGGCGTGCTCGTTGGCGTGGGAGCGAACTGACCAAAGGAATCTGGATCTTCCACCCCGCATCCATCCTGCGCCTGGAGCGAGGGAGGCACCATTACCGCTGCGAGAATGGCAAGACAAGCGAGCGCCGCTCGCCGATGGAAAAAACGGAGTAGGGGGATATTCATTTTGCTGGTATTTCAGCTTCAGGGGATAAAATCGACCGCGAAGTGTCAAGCTTTTTCTTATAAAACTATCAGCCTCAAACCGACACGTTCAGAGCGCTTTGGTCTCACGTGACGTGCTGGTATAAGGGCGCGCGCCGCCGTTGACCGGATCGGGCTCGATGAATCCGTGGATGCCGTGCTTGTCGGCGAACTTGCCCGTCGCGACCGAATTCCAAAGCATCGGCGAAAGAATCGGCTGAAGCGTGGCCAGATTTCCCGTCACCCCGCGATTAATGACGGCGTCGAGGGCCGGCATCAGCCCTTCCTCCAGCAGCGGCGTGATATGTTCCCAATCGGCGGCATCCCAGCCGATGAGCAGAACCTTGCGCGGGCGCATGGTATAAACTTACATCACGCGCTTTCCCTGTCCCGGTGCGCATTAGCTTCGGCTGGAGGGGCGAGCTCCGGGAGCCCGCGGAATGTGGCGCAACTGCGCAAGTTGCGTCCGGGGGCAAGTTGAAAACGTGCCCTACTACTCTGCCTGGGCCTCGGTTCCTTTGCGTGCAGCGCGCCACGCCAGCAGCCCCGCGCAGCCGAGTGCGAGCAGACCTAGCGAGCCGCCGGATTCGGGAACCGATTCGGTGGTTTGTCCTGCCCTGATTCCCTCGCCGGGATCGGCAAAGGCGTAGTCGATCAAGGTGAAGCTGTTTCCCGGTGTGCCGTCCATGTCGATGCGTGCCCAGCCATATTGGAGTCCGCCGGAAACGCTCGTGAAACGAAATCCTAAAAAACCGGTGCCAGGGTTTGTCCATTGCGAATTCGGCTTATCCAGGCCGGATGCGAGATATCCATGACCAGTGCCGTTAAATCCCCCACCCTCACCCACGCCGGCAACAAACGGCCGATTAGACACGTTTTGGCCGAATTTGAGCTTCGAAGCATAATTGTTGATAAAGCCAGTAGCACTGGCTTGGAAACCTGCGATACCCGCGCCCGAGAATCCCACGATCCCCCCGCGGCCTTTTCCACTACCTGAGTTGGGGCTGGGAAATCTCCCATGCAGGAAAACCAGGGAAGCGACATCCCCGATCTGAAAACGCATCAAATCAAAATTGCCGGGGCTTGCATTGAAGTTCTGGTTTATGACTCCCGAGCAAACTATGTTCGCGTCGGCTGAGGAGATGCAAGTCAATGCGCTGGCGGCACCGGCAGTAGCGTAAGTGCCCCATCGCGACCTGTTGATCTGACTCGTCTGCCGACTCCGCCGGACAGTCACCGGTTCTTTTCTGCGTGAGCGATTAGGTTTCATCGTTGTTTCCCATCTAACTGCTTTCAGCTTCTTCATATTTGTTAGCCCGACCATTGCAGCTTTCGAAATGAAGATGGCGTTATGTCAAGGCACTACCACCCGCACTTTGAGCCACTCTCCACCGGAATCCACTCCGTTGCCGACCGGCCTAATGGTGATCGCCCCATCTATTACGGTGTTGTCTTTCGGAACCGCAGCGTCCCAGTATTCAGGCGTTCCTGTGGGACTTGGTTGAATCCAGTCAATCACCAGACTCCGAACGCGAGCTTTCTCTACTTTGGTGACATAGCCTCCGTTTGAGAGGGTGTAGTTAGTGGTAAAGTTTCTTCGGTAGCCAACCCAATAGTCGTAGGTCGCATCTTTATATATCTTCAGTCCCGGCCAACTGGTCGTTCCATTCGGAGTACTGACAGGATTATCGAACGCGTAGATCTTGTAAGTGCCAGTTATCGTCACGGTTTTCACTTGAGCCGACGTGATCCAGCCTAGTTGCCGCTTGTAATCCTCGTTGAAGTCGTTCTCAGGGCCCTTGTCCCAGTTGCGGCCCATGACGTCGAACGCATCTGCGTAATCATTTTGATCCACTTGGCCGCTGGGGCTGAGCGGGCTGTCACCAGCAGCGACTTTCCACCGTGTCGCATGCGCGCAGCCGTAGGTGTGGCCGATTTCGTGCGCCGCCAGGCGCCAATCAAACGAGCCATTCATCCAGATCCGCTTGCCTTTGATGTCGGCGAAGCCGCCATAACTCCATTGGAGGTGAGGAAAATGCACCATGATTCGGTCGTAATTGTTCACATTTACGTTGGCCGCGGAGACCGCATTTTGATGGAGGACGTTCCTGAAATTGACGGCGTCTGCGTCTAATAAACCCTGGTAGTATGCCGTGCTCCCCTGCAACACATAGCTGTTGGTCACAGTAGGAACGAGATCGGTCTTGCCGCGTGAGTAGTCGCGGTAATACGACGCGGTTTCGGCGAGATCGTCGTAGTCTGCATTGGGCGAACCGCCCAGCGCCTGGTCACTGAAAGCTGACACGAATGCAAATCAGAGTCTTGCTTCCAGTACTCCAGGCAAGATCCGGAACGTAGGGCGTGGGTGAAGCAAGGGCGCTGCTGGAGAGATTGGGATCTTCCACTCCGCATCCATCCTGCGCCTGGAGCGAAAAGAAAGGCACCACCAGGGCCGCCAGAATGCTCACACGCCTCACCCCGGAAAAACGGTGCGAGAGCTGCGTCGATTTCCTATGAGCTGTGACCTGCTGATTGAGGAGATGAAATCTGGGCGCGAGGGTCAAGCTTTATTTTGATCTCTCTGGAAGCGCCTAACGAATTGCGCGGGATCAAAAACCCATTGTCATCCTGAGCCGGGGCAGCGCGGCCAAGGACCTCGCAATTGCAATGGGCGTTGATTGGCCGCGGGGCGCGCGGATTCCAGAGGAGAGGTCCCTCGCCGTCTACGCGGCTCGGGATGACAGCACTGCTAAACAACCGGCCGCCGTTTGTGCCACTCGGTGCTCTGCTCGAAGGCGTGAGCGACCTGGAGAATGCGCGCTTCGTCGAGCGCCTTCCCCATGATTTGCAGCCCGATCGGTAGCTCTGTTCCCTCCGGCGTGGTCGCGAAACCGCAGGGAACGCTGATTCCGCAGATGCCGGCGAGGTTGGCTGCATTGGTGAAGATGTCGGCCAGATACATGCGCAGGGGATCGGCCGAGCGCTCCCCGATTTTGAAGGCCGGCTCGGGTGTGGTCGGGGAGATGAGCGCGTCCACCTTCTCGAAGGCACGGGCGAAATCTTGCCGGATAAGCGTCCGCACTTTCTGCGCCCGCAAATAGTAGGCGTCGTAATATCCCGAGCTCAGCACATAGGTGCCGAGGATGATGCGGCGCTTCACTTCCGCGCCGAAACCTTCCCCCCGGGTGCGATTGTAGTGCTCGAGGAGGCTTTGCGGATTTTCCGTCCGATAGCCGTAACGCACCCCATCGAAGCGGGCCAGGTTGGCCGATGCCTCCGCGGTCGCGATGATGTAATAGGCGTCGATCGCAGATTCGGTGTGCGGCAACGACACCTCAATGATCTCCGCCCCTACCGAGCTGAAATGCGCGGCGGCTGCGTCTGTTGCGGCCCTGATCTCGCGGTCGATTCCATCGCTCAGGTATTCTTTCGGCAAACCGAGGCGCACCCCGCGAAGATCGTCCTTCAGGTCGGAGCGGTAGTCCGGGACCGGTGCGTCGAGCGAGGTGGAATCGTTCGGGTCGAGCCCGGCAATGATCCCGAGAAGGAGTGCGGCATCAGCGACCGTCTTGGTGATCGGTCCGATCTGGTCGAGCGAAGAAGCGAAGGCGACGAGGCCGTAACGCGAAACCCGACCGTAACTGGGCTTCAAACCGACCACGCCACAGAGCGCGGCCGGCTGGCGAATCGAGCCGCCGGTGTCCGAGCCTAACGACGCGATAGCGGTGCCGGCCGCGACGGCCGCGGCCGAGCCGCCACTGGAGCCGCCGGGGATGCGGGCCAGGTCCCAGGGGTTGTGCGTGGTCATGACGCTCGAGTTCTCGGTCGAGGAACCCATCGCGAATTCGTCCATGTTCGTCCGGCCAAAGGGAATCGCGCCGGCCGCTTTCAAACGGGTGATGACGGTGGCGTCGTAGAGCGCACGGTCCTCGCGCAGGATGCGGGAGGCGCAGGTGCAGGGCTGACCGGCGACGTTGATCGCATCCTTGATCGCGAGCGGGATTCCGCCTAACGGCAGCGCGACGTCGACCGTTTCGGCCTGGGCGAGCGCGGCCTCGAGGTCGCGCGAAAGATAGGCGCCGAGCTTCGGATCGAGCGTGACGATTCGGTCCTCGAGCGCGAGCAGGACCTCGCGCGGCGCGACCTGGCGGGCGCGGAGAAGTTTCTGCAATTCGACGAGGGTGAGGCCGGGCAGTCCGCGCGGCGTCATTCGACCACCTTGGTCACGAGAAAGAGGCCGTCGGCCGCGCGCGGCGCATTCTGGAGCGCTTCCTCCTGGGTCAGGCCGGGGCGCGTTTCGTCCTCGCGCAGGACATCACAGATCGGGAAGGTGTGCGCGGCCGGCTCGACACCGTCGACCGGCACTTCGCTCAGCTTCGCGGCGTGCTCCAGCACCTCGGCGAGCTGGGTTTGGAAGAGCGCGGTTTCCTCAGGCGTGAGCGCGAGCCGCGCGAGTCGCGCGATGTAGGCGACATCGAGATCGGACGAAGACATGGCGCGGCAGCGGCTGGGCCGGAAGGCTCCGGCGCGGACGGATCAGAGATGCAGATGGGTCGCGATCCAGATGATGGCGATGGAGAGCGCGATGACGAGGACGAGAAAAAGGAGGCGACCTTCGCTGCGCTGTTTGCGGAGCGAGCGCGGGCGGCGACTTTCCCAGGCATTTTCGCCGTAGCGTTTGTCCGGCACCATCCCGATCGAGACGTCGAGGCGCTCCCGGCCTTCATGCGCGCGCTGTAGAAGCTCCTCCCGATCGCGGCGGGTTCTTTCCTCGGCGACGCGGGGCGCTTCCTCGATCATGCGCTGGAGGTCGTCCATCTGCCTGCGCAAATCCCGCTCCTGCCGGGCGAGATCCTGCTGCTTCTGGTCGAGCGGCGTGTCGGATTGAGCGCGTCGTCGTGCCATTCCTGCCTAACGACTCACGCCGTTCATGTAGAAGAAGAGAACCAGCGCGATCAATCCGAAGACGATCAGCGGGAGAGTGAAGGCGAGACCAATCTGGAGCCATTGCCCAAAGGAATGGGCCATCCCGCCGTTGCTGTTTTCGTAGCCGCTGCTCGTCTCCGGTACCGGGAGGTTTTCGTGTTCGTCGGCCGTGGCCTGGAGGCGGCTGCGTTGCTGGCTGTACTCGGTCCGGGCATCGTCCACCGTGCTCAGGGCGCGGCTGAGTTCTTTGTTCAGGTCCGCCGGATTCCAGGTGCGGGGGTCGATGGCTTCGAGGAGCTCGAGATGTTGCCCGAAACTTTCGCGGGTGGAGCGGAGTTGCTCGAGTTTTTTCTGCGCCTCGTAGGCTTCGCGCTCGAGCACGACGAGCGAGCGGGTGAACTTGTCGGTCATCTCGGCGCGGCCGCGCTCGAGTTCTTCCTGGCGGCGACTGAGCTCTTCGAGCTCGCGCTTTTGCTTCTCGATTTGTTCCTGCTGGCGCTTGAGCTGGAGAAGTTGTTCCTGGGCTTTTTGCACTTGGGAATCCAAGTGCTCGGTGCTGACGCCGTCGTCTTCGTTGAGTTCCAGCATTTGTTCGATTGGGCGGATGCGGTCGGACATGATTGGTGGCGGACGCTACGCCCGGATATTAGATGGCCGGATGGAGAATTCCAGATTTTTCAGTGCGCAGCCCCAAAAATAACGGCGTGGCGCCGGAAATTGCACGCGAAGCGGGCGCGCTCCCCTAACGACCGGGCATGAGCTCGAGGAGCATGCCGCGGAAATATTCGGTCTCGGGCAGAGTCGGGAGGACGGGATGATCGAGCGCCTGTTCGTAACGCCGGAGGCGCCGGGCCGAGCGGCGCGCGTCGACCAAGGCGTCGGCAATCATTTTTTCAAAAATCTCCGCGCCGACGTGATGCGAGCAGGAAAAAGTGGCGAGCATGCCGTGCGGTGAAAGAAGATTGAAAGCGCGGACGTGGAGTTCCTTGTAGCCGCGGAGGGCGTCGTGCAGGCCGCCCTTGGTTTTGGTGAAGGAGGGCGGATCGAGAATGATGAGATCGAAATGCTCGCCCGCTTTCTCGGCCCCGCGGAGGAATTGAAAAACATCCTGTTCGACCCAGCGAACTGCCAGTTGGTTGCGCGCGGCGTTGTCTTCCGCAGCGCGGACGCTTTCCGCGCCCGCTTCCACGCCGACGACTTCGCTCGCGCCGGCGCGCGCGCAGGCGAGCGCAAACGCGCCCTGGCTGCTGAAGCAATCGAGCACCCGGCGCCCGGCGGCGTGCTCCGCGACGAGGGCGTAGTTTGGGAGTTGATCGAGGTAAAACCCGGTCTTTTGCGAATGCAGGAGATCGATTTGTAATTTCAGCCCGGCGACTTCGATCTGGACCGGGCCCGGGGCTTCCCCAGCCAGCATCCCGCTCTGCAGATCCATCCCTTCGGCGCGGCGGACGGGGGCGTCGTTGCGCTCGATGATTTGTAGGGCGGGCGCTCCGCCTGCCCTGGATCCATCGAGATCGAGAAACTGGGCAGGCGAAGCGCCCGCCCTACAAACTTCCAGTGCCCTAACAATGAGCTCCTTACGCTGGTCCATCGCCAGCGTCAGGGTCTGCAAGACAAGATGGTCGCCGTAACGATCGACGATCACGCCGGGGATCCCGTCGCTCTCGCTCCAGACGAGGCGGCAGAGGCGGGGATCAATCCCCCGCCGCGCCCGATATTCGATCGCCTGCGCGAGTCGGCGCTGGAAAAAATCGAGATCGAGATCCTGTTTCCGGCGCGAGAAACGCCGGGCCACGATCTGCGATTTGGCGTTGTAGATCGCGCTCCCGAGGAGGCGGTCGCGTCCGTCCTTGAGCGAGATGACTTCGCCATCCGCCGGGCTGCCGAAAACTTTCAGGACTTCGCCGCTGAAGACCCAATCGTGCCCATGCAGAATCCGGGCGCGCGGTTTAACGATCAGTCCCCCCATGGATCTGCACAGACGCGCTTCCCGCTGAACAGAGCAAGCGAAAGCACTGCAGGTGGCAGGCTCGCGTGAGCCGTCGCTCTTTGGATGCATCAGAGCGCGCATTAACTCCCTGCGGATGAGAATTCTTTGTTCCATCTGGAAGTTTGAAATCGCCTGCGCAATCGCGACGAAACCGCGCCCGCGTGCGCGCCGCGCCGTGTCGAATCAGGATTCCCGCTGGCAATTATGGCGTCATTGCCTAAAAGTTATCTTGCTCGAACTCCGTAATTTTCACCCTAACGCACTGTGAATCCAACCTTGCCCGAAACTACTCCACCGACTGGCGCACCAGATCGCGCCGATCTCCGCCCCGAAAATATCAACGACGCGGTGATCCGGCTGGCCGGCAATTCGCAGGACGGCATCCAGAGCGCCGGCGCTTTCCTCGCCCGGCTCGCCGGACGCAGCGACCAGGACGTCATGACCTACATGACGATTCCCGCGACCATCTCGGGCGGGCCTTCGATTTTCCAGGTCCGCATGGGCACGGGCGAAGTCCTCTCCGCGGGCGACGAAGCCGATTTCCTGGTCGCGTTTTATCAACACAGTTACCAGGACCACATCGACTTCCTGAAAGAAGGCGGCGTTCTCCTTTACGACTCCGATAACGTCGAGCCAAATCTCGACGACAAACGCTTCGTTTACGTCGGTGTGCCGATCACGGGCCTGACTGTCGAGGCGCTCGGCGGAACGGCCAAGGACAAGGGCAAAAACATTTTCGTCCTCGGGCTGATCGCGAAAATTTTTCATCTCAATGTCGAAAAGCTCGCGACCCTGATTAAGGAAAAATTCGCGGGCAAAGACGAGAGCGTGGTCAACACCGCCATCATGGCCTTCACCTCCGGCTACGCCTACCCGGTCGGCAACGTTCTCGCCCGGCAGTATCAATTTGAGCACGTCGAAAAAGTGGCGGGCGCGCCCGACCAGATCACGATGGATGGCAACCAGGCGCTCGCTTACGGCCTCATCGCCGCCGGGGTGCGTTACGGCGCCGGTTATCCGATTACGCCCTGGTCGTCCGTGATGGAGACGCTGCGGCGCGAGTTTCCGAAATACGGCGGCCTTTTTGTGCAGGCGGAGGACGAACTCGGCGCCGTCTCGATCGCGCTTGGTTTTTCCTATTCCGGCCACCTCGCCATTACCGGCAGCGCCGGGCCCGGTATTTCGCTCAAGACCGAGGCGATCGGTTGGGCCTCGATGGCCGAGATTCCGCTTCTCATTATCAACGTGCAACGGGGCGGGCCGAGCACCGGCCTGCCGACCAACGTCGAGCAGAGCGATCTTTTTCAGGCGATCTACGGCGGCCACGGCGACAGCCCGCGCGTCGTTCTCGCGGCCAAGACGGTCGAAGACTGCTTCTACACCGCGATCGAAGCCGCCCGCATCGCGCGCAAATACAGCACCCCGGTTTTCATCCTGAGCGACACCTCGCTCGCCACCCGGATCGAGGCTTTCCAGGAGCCGAAGCTGGCGGACGTGATGCTCGACCCGAAGCCGGACCTCACCCCGCTCGAAACCCACAAACCTTACGCGCTCGACAAGATCACTCGGCACGCGCCGCCCGGCACGCCGATTCGTGACGGCAAATATCCGCTCATCAGCGGCCTCGAGCACGACGAGTTTGGGCATCCCACCGGCAGCCCGAAGATGCACATGGCGATGACCGCCAAGCGCCGCAACAAACTCCGCCAGCTCGCCGAGGAAATTCCGGTCCCGGAAATTTTCGGCGACGCCGAGGGCGACACGCTGCTCGTGGGCTGGGGCTCCACCTACGGCCCGATCCACGACGCCGTGAAGAGCGCGCGCGAACAGGGCGAAAAGATTGCCGCGATTCATCTCCGCCACGTCCATCCCTTGCCTAACGGACTCGAAAAAATCTTCGCGAACTTCAAGCGCATCGTGGTCGTCGAGATGAATGACCAGGGCGTCTACGGCTACGGCCAGCTCGCGACGATTCTGCGGGCCCGCTATTGCGAACCGAAAATCGAGAGCGTGACCAAGACCGACGGTCTCACCTATCGGGTGCGGGAGATTCTCGAGGACGTTTTTAAGCGTTCCTTCAGTCGCAACAGCGACAAGCAATCCGGTAACGGCGCTTCCGCCAAAACGACCAACGTCCCGAGCGTCGCCACCGCCACCGCGCGCGCCGAAGCGAAAGTCACCGAGGCCGAAGACCACGCCGGCGACAGTACCCCATCCCGCCCCGAAACCTACGAAGCCGCCATGCCGAGCAAAGACCAGGATTCCACAGCCTAACGAATAAGGATTGAAGCAGGAGATAGAATGAATCTGGAAACCAGGAAGCCAGGAAAAGGATTGGAGATCGCGGCTTAGCTGTTGGCGCGGTGTTGAATATTGCGAAGCGCGCGTCTGACATCGCGCTTTAATCATGTCGGTGCCGGTGCGAATGGGTCATCGCGCCGTGACGGTGCTCGTGGGAGTGATAGTCGGCCGGGGGATCGAAGACGCTGTGCGTGTGCTCGTGCGCCGCGTTGCTCGCCCCGGGGTGCGCGGGGCCGGTGCGCAATTTGAGCAGCCAGACTGGGGTGGAGACGGCGGCGAGAATCCCGAAAAAGATCCAGGCGGCGTGTCCGAATCCGAGCGCGGTGGTGAGGAAACCGGCCAGCGGATAGGTGAGGCCCCAGCCGGCGTGACTGAGGGAGAAATGCGCCGCGTAAATGTGGGCCCGTTCCTCGCCTGCGCTGTTCGCAGCGAGGAGCTCGTTCCCGCGAATGCCGAGAATACTTTGCGCTGCTCCCGCGAGGAACCAACCGCCGAGGAGCGGCGCGTAGCGCTGGAAGACAGCGGCGAGCAACAGGGCCAGCAACATCGCAGGCGCACTCATCGCCACGAAACGGTTGCGCATTCCCTGCGAGACGCGGGCGTAGACGGCCGCGGCGCAGACCGCGCCGATCCCGTAGCCCGCCATCGCCCAGGCATAGGCAGCGTCATTAAGCCCGAGCCGAACCTTCACGAAATCCACCGTCGCGACGAGCACGAACGCGCCCGTCACGCTCACCTGCAAGGCGAGGAATAACGTTTCGCGCAACGGTGGCCGCCGAAACATCGCGGCCAGGCCATGCCCGAGAGCGGTCTTTTTTTCATTCGCGCGTTTCGGTTCGATGACCAGTCGCGGCACGCCGAAGAGGAGCGCGGCGCTGACGAGGAAGGTCATTCCGTCGGCCACGAAGTTTCCGCGAAACCCGACTGCGGCGATGACCAATCCGGCGAGGGCGGGACCGAGGATGTTCGCGGTGTCGTAGGCGATGGCGCCGAAGGCGAGAGCGCGCGGATACTGCTTCTCGGAGACGACTCCGGGAATGGCCGCTTTGTAGATGGGCGTGAAGAGCGCCGCGCCGAGATTCAAGACCACGGCGAGGGCGTAAATCTGCCAGACGGAGTTGGCGAAAAAGAAGCCGGCAACAACTCCCGCGCGCACCAGGTCGCTGCCGATCATGACTGCGCGCGCACCGAAGCGTTCCGCGATTTGCCCTGCCCACGGCGAGCAGCAGACGATCACGACGATGCGAATGGCGAGGGTGACGCCAAGCACGGCGGATGCGGAAGCCCCAACGAGTTGGTGCGCCAAGAGTGCGAGCGCGACGGAACTCAGGCCGCTGCCAACCAGACTGATGACATGCGCCCAGAATAACTTCTGGAAAACTCCGTGCCGCCAAAGCGGCGAATCCTCAGCCACTGCTTTCATGAATTTGGAACCACGAAGGACACGAGGAGCACGAAGGTTTTATGGAATGGAGCATTGCGTGGCGACCTGTCGCGCGCGCGCCGCGATCCTTACCTTTGAATTCCCATCCGTAGCGCCCACCTCGAATCCTTCGTGCTCTTCGTGGTTTATCAAACGGCGGGCGCGGCTCTGTGGTTTGCGCCATTCTTCTCCCGATGAAAGATGCGGTAGAGCGCGGGCAGCACGAGCAGCGTGAGCGCAGTGGAGGAAAGGATCCCGCCAATGACGACGGTGGCGAGGGGCCGTTGCACCTCTGCGCCGGTTCCGGTGGCGAGAGCCATCGGCACGAAGCCGAGCGCGGCCACGAGCGCGGTCATGAGCACGGGTCGCAGCCGCGTGAGCGAGCCGTTGAAAACCGCGTCCTCGAGTGAGGTGCCGGACTGGCGGAGATTGTTGATGAAGGTGATCATCACGAGACCGTTCAGGACGGCGACGCCGGAAAGGGCGATGAACCCGACGCCGGCGGAGATGGAGAGCGGGATGTCGCGCAGCCACAAGGCAAGGATTCCACCGGTGAGCGCGAGCGGCACGCCGGAGAAGACGAGAAGGGCGTCCTTCACATTTCCAAACGCCATGAAGAGAAGCGTGAAGATGAGCAACAACGACAAGGGCACGACGATCTGGAGGCGCTTCGCCGCGGAGAGAAGCTGCTCGAACGTGCCGCCCCAGGTGACCCAATAGCCGGTCGGAATCTTAACGGCTTCCATGCGCTGTTGCGCTTCCGCGACGAATGAGCCGAGGTCGCGCCCGCGCACATTCGCGGTGACGACAACACGGCGTTTTCCGTTCTCGCGGCTGATCTGATTCGGACCGGGCGCAATGCTGAAATCGGCGATCTCACCGAGCGGCACGAAGGCGGGCATTCCGCTTCCGGTAAAGCTCACATTCTTCATTGCTGCCTCGTTCTTGTTCTGCTGAGGGATTTCGACAGGGATGCGTTTCAGCGCCTCGAGGTCGGTGCGGAGCTTCTCCGGCAGGCGCACGAGCAACGGATGGCGCCGGTCGCCTTCGAAAACTTCGCCGGCTTCCTTGCCGCCGATGGCGATTTGAATGACTTCCTGCACCTCTTCGACACTGAGGCCGAAGCGAGACATCGCCTTGCGATCCATTTGAATCGTGAGAAGCGGCAGGCCGGTGATCTGCTCGATGCCCACGTCCTCCGCACCGGGGATGGAGCCGAGCACTTTGCCGACCTCCTTGCCGACGCTCACGAGCTCATCGAGGTCGTCGCCGAAAACCTTCACCGCGACGTCGCTCCGCACGCCCGCGATCAGCTCGTTGAAACGCATCTGAATCGGCTGGAGGAATTCGAACTTCGTGCCCGGCAATTCGGCATCCATTTTTGCGGCCATCGCATTAACGAGTTCAGTCTTGCTGCGGCGGGGATTGGGCCATTGCGAGCGCGGTTTGATCATGACGAAACCGTCCGCCACGCTCGGCGGCATCGGGTCGGTCGCGACTTCGGCCGTGCCGATCTTGGCAAAGGTTTCCTCGACCTCGGGAAATTCGAGGAACTTCTTTTGCACGGCGTTTTGCATGTCGATGGCCTGCGTGAGGCTGGTGCCGGGAATGCGCAGCGAATGCACGGCCAGATCGCCTTCATCGAGGTTTGGGATGAACTCGCTGCCCATGCGCGAGGCGAGCAGCAGGCTGAGCACGACCAGCACGGTCGCGCCCGTGGCCACGAGCGCGCGGTTGGCAATGGCCGCGCGGAGCAGCGGGGTGTAGAGCGCTTTCGCGCCGCGCATGAGGAAGTTTTCTTTTTCTGAAACCTTGCCGTTCATGAAGATCGCGACCGCCGCGGGAACGAACGTGACCGAGAAGATCATCGCACCGGTGAGCGCAAGCAGGACGGTCCACGCCATCGGGTGAAACATTTTCCCCTCGATGCCGCTCAGCGTGAGGATGGGGATGTAGACCACCATGATAATGAAGACGCCGAAGATGCTGGGTTTGACGACTTCGCGCGTCGCCTGGAAGACGGTC